>JAQWOW010000262.1 GCA_029245665.1 Polaribacter sp.
CCTGAGCCGACTAAAAAGAAAAAAGTTCAGGAGGAGAAGTCCAAAACAACTAAGACTAAAGTTGAAACGAAAGCAAAGACAAAGAAGGTAGTTTCTAAATCAAAAACTACTAAAGCTGAAACAAAAGCAAAGACAAAGAAGTTTTTAAGAATAAATTAGAAGAAAATACAAGTTTTAAAGGCTATGTAGATCATAAAAAAGCAATTGAATACCAGAGTAAAGCACAAGTTTTATTATTATTAATCCCAAATACTAAAAAGTCTAAAGGAATTTTAACGGGTAAATTATTTGAATATTTAATTGCAAAAAGACCAATTTTAGCAATAGGTCCTGAAGATGGAGATTTAGCAGAAATTATAAGGGAAACAGACTCAGGTACTCTTATTGATTTTAGCAATCATGAAAAATTATCATCAGAAATACTAAAATTTTATCATCAATATAAAAATGGAAATTTAAAAGTGAATTCTAAAAACATAGGAAAATATCACAGAAAAGAATTAACTAAAAAGTTAGCTTTCATTATTAAAAGTCTACATTCGTAATATGGGTATAATTTTTAAGCAATCTTTAAAGAATACATTTTTTATTTATTTAGGTTTTGCCTTTGGTGGTATAAATACTTTATTTTTATATACCCGTTTTTTGGAGGATGAATATTATGGTTTAGTAACTTATTTATTATCTACCTCAAACTTACTAATGCCTTTAATTGCCCTAGGAATTCATCATACAATTATTAAGTTTTTTTCGAGCTATTTGACAAAAGTTGAAAAAGATCGTTTTTTGACGTCTGTCCTTTTTTTACCATTCTTGATAGCAATGCCAATTGCTTATTTTGGGAACTATTTTTACCAAGAAATAGGCGATTATTTATCAGTAAAAAATCCAATTATTAAAGAGTACACCTATATTATTTTTTTAGTTGCTTTATCGACCTCTTATTTTGAAATTTTTTATGCTTGGGCTAAAGTTCAGTTTCAATCTGTATTTGGTAATATTTTGAAAGAATTATACAATCGAGTTGTTGTAATGATCTTATTATTTCTTGTTTATTTTAGTTTTATTTCAAAAACAGAATTTATATACTATTTGACAGGTGCTTATTTTATAAGAATGTTTATTATGATGTTTTATGCACTTAAATTATATATGCCAAAATTTACATTATCTAAACCAGATAATTTCAAAGAAGTAATCCGTTTTTCAGGATACATTATTTTAGCGGGTAGTGCAGGAGCTATTATCTTAGATATAGATAAATATATGATTCCAGGAAAAGAATCTTTAGTCAAAGCTGCTTATTATTCTGTAGCTGTTTTTATTGGTTCTTTTATAGAAGCTCCAAGTAGAGCTATGCTTAATATTTTACAGCCCTTAACTTCTAAAACATTAAATGAAGATAATCATGAAGAAGTAGCATCATTGTATAAAAAAAGCTCTATTAATTTATTACTAATTAGCGGTCTTTTCTTTCTATTAATTAATGCGAATATAAAGCAGTTATATAAATTATTACCTGAAGAATATGCAGGAGGTGTATTCGTTGTCTTCATGATTTCTTCTCTTAAATTATATAACGGTTTTTTGGGTAATAATGGCGCTATCATAAATAATTCTAAGTTTTACAAAATAACTTTACCAATTAGTATCTCCATGGCTTTGTCCGTGTAGTTTTTGAATAAACTCTTTTACAATGAGTTAGAGATGGGTACAGATGGTTTAGCATTAGCTACGTTGATTGTTATTTTTCTTGCAAATTCTTTTAAACTATTTTTTGTAAAAACTAAGTTCTCAATTACACCTTATACGAATAAGACATTTAAGATGATTTTAATAATCGCTATTTTATATTTATTTTTCAACTTTTGGGATTTTCCAATTGAAAATATTTATTTATTAAAATTTCCAATTCATCCTCTCATTAACATTTTCCTAAAAAGTATTCTAATAGTAGTAATTTATCTTTTTTTAATTTTTAAGTTTAATATATCCTCCGAGTTTAGTAATCTATTCAAAAAATATTTCAAATAACAATCTACATTATAGATGATCATATGAAAAAGGAGTCCTATTGATATGGTTCTTGTTTTTTTCAAAATACAAATAAAATGTATTATGTTGGCTCTTTAAGAATGCAGGAAATAAAAGCCAATACCAGGTATAGTTCTTGTCAAATATAAGTGTTTCTATTAAATGGTCTAAATCTAAAAGCATGCTATAAATAAAAGTGAAGTAGATCGTCTTCCATTTTTCTTTAAATAATAAAAAGGCAATTATTACTGGAAAAATAAAACCCATAATGGACAAACAATTTTAATATCATATGCTGTAAATGTAAAAAAGACTTGTTGATCAACAAGCCTTTTTATAATTATAGAAACATAAATGAAATTTAATATTTGGGGGAAATGTTTCCTAATGCTTAAATATACAATAATGATCTTCTATATTTCTCAACATAGTTGTATAGAATAATTTTATTTTGAATAATACTCTTTTCTAATTCTACTTAATTGTGTTGGAGTAATATTTAAGTAAGATGCAATATGATATTGTTGAATTAGATTTTCAATGTTAGGAATTTCTCTTCTTAATTTTATGTACCTCTCAGTAGCATTTAAGATTGATAGATCATAAATTTTATTTTCAGAAGTAGTATATATTCTTTCGAGGACTTTAATGTAGAAGCTAGAAAACTCTAAGTTTAAATTTTTTGGAGTAAATAATTCATAGAAATTCCCCTCTAATATTTCACAATCTGTTAAGCAATCAAAAATTAAAGTTGAGGGTTGTTTTTTAATAAGGTCAGTTAAAGGAGCGAAAACACAGATGCCCTTATGTAATATTTTAATATGTTCTTTTCCTTTTGGACCTATTATATAACTTCTAACAATTCCCTCTTTCAAGATATAAAATTTTGATGAATTATCACCGAGTTTTACAATGCTTTCATTTTTCTTATATGAGGTTGTTTTTAATCTATTTGTTAATTTTTCAACAAAGTCTTTAGATGCTGAAGAAGAATAAAGTTCAATAAATTTTTTTATAAAGCTCATATTATTGTTAGGGAAATAAAATGAAAACTTTTTCTAATAGCAATCTATGTTTTAAAATTACAATAATGATCTATAAGTATCATAAACATAGGTTAATAGATTTAAAAATTATTTTGAATAATTCTCTTTTTTAATTCTACTTAATTGAGTTGGAGTGATGTTTAAATAAGAGGCAATATGATATTGTTTAATTAGATTTTCAATAGTAGGTTTTTCTTTCTTTAGTTTTTTAAACCTTTCTGTAGCATTTAATATTGATAAATCATGAATTTTATTATCAGTTCTTACATACATTTCTTCAAGAATTTTAGAATACAGAATTGAAAATTCTAAATTAGAATTTGTCAAAGCTAACAAATCAGTGTAATTTCCTTCTAAAATTTCGCAATCTGTGAGACAATCAAAAGAATAAAGTGATGGTTTTTTTTTAATAAGAGCAGTCATTGGAGCAAAAATATTATTTTTTGTATATAATATTTTAATATGCTCTTTTCCTTGAGATCCAACTATATAACTTCTAACAATTCCCTTTTTTAAGATGTAAAATTTTGAGGGAATTTCTTTTAATTTTACAATAATTTCTTTTTTCTTGAATTTTTTTTTGGTTAAAAGATTACTTAACTTTTCAGCAAAGGCATCAGATTGTGAGGGGAAATAATCTTCTGTAAATGTTTTTAAAAAATCCATACATAATAAATTTTATTAAAGTTACATTTTTTATTTTAAATAACTTATGGCGTTTGGACCTTCCATAAAAAGAAGGTCTAAAGTTGATAAATTATCAATATATCCATGTTTGTCGTCAAACATTTGTATGTATGATTTTTGTGATTGTTTTGGTTGTTTTTTTGTGTCAGCAAGTTTTCTAAAGTCATCTTTATTCTCCTCTAAAATGTATTCTTTGGTTTTAGAGTATTGATGGTTTATTTGTAAAGCATCTGAAATAAATAAAAAGGTATCAATATTTACATCTTGTAAAAAAGTGTATTTTTTTGTGAAAATTGACAATAAATCATCTTCGTAAAACTCATAAAAAGGAGAGGTTCTATAGGCTGTCTGTAAAGATTTCAAATGATGCTCTTGCCAAGGAACATCATTTTCAACCAACATGTCTTTAGTTTTTTTTCTTTCAGAGGTTCCTTTATTCTTATTTTTTAGAGGAATGTTTAGCAACTGTTTTCCATTAGAATTATAGATATAGCATCTATTCCTATAGCTTTGTTTCTGAAAATTATCTTGCATTTCAAAAGATATAGAATCAGATTTTATAATTTCAGAATATTGAGATATTGGAGAAAAATACGTAGGAATAAACAAAGCCATTTCCCTTATTTTTTAAGAGTTTTCTTCTTCTTTTTGTAAAAATTATAACCCATATAAAGGCCAATCAACACTAAAACTAAATATCTGTATGAAACAGGTTTGCCATCACCATGAACTGTAGTAAACAATCTATTCCAACGAATGGACTTTAATTTAGCTCCAAAAGAAGCTGCATTTGCGTCCCAACTAAACCAAATCATTACGGGTTTTCCTAACACATGATCAAAAGGAACATAGCCCCAATAACGAGCGTCTAACGAGTTATGTCTGTTGTCTCCAATCAAATAAAAATAATCTTGTTTGAATGTATAAGAATCTACCTTTTTTCCATTGATAAAAATATTTTCTCCAATAACTTGTAGGTCATTGTTTTCATAATTTCGGATAATTTGTTCGTAAAAGGGTAATGATTCAGAAGTCAATTCTACAGAGCTTCCTGCTTTTGGAATGTAAATTGGACCAAAATTATCTTGACTCCAACCTAATTTCTCTATGTGTGGAAATATGGCATTATCAGCTCCATGATTTACCTTTTTTAAAGACACAGTATATGGGTATTTCATTAAGCGATTAACTTCCTCTTCAGTTAAATTGATATTAATTTTATTCTCAACAGAAACCATTTTTAATCTTCTTGCTAAGTCAGTATTTATACCTCCAGCAACCTCTGTATAAAGAGAGTCTGAACCAATTTTAGCTAAATTTCCATTCTTTTTTATTGCATCTTGTACCTTAGAATTATTCCAATATTCAGACAAAATTTTATAAACTCCCGTTCTTTCCTTATCGATTAAAAATTTAGGATAAGTACTCTGACTGATAGGTTTTTTTGATTCGTAGGTATAATAAAACTGTAACTTAGCTCTATCTGGCAATACATTTTTTTTGCCATTGATGTAGAAATAACCATTTATCATCTCTAAAGAATCACCAGCAATACCAACAGAACGTTTTACATAGTTTGTTTTTTTATCAACAGGTTTGTAAGTGAATTTACCAGATGTATCTCCCCACATTGTCGCTAGCGTGTCTGCAGGCCAATTGAAACATACAATATCATTATTTTTAATTTTTTGCAAGCCTGGTAGGCGTGTATATGGCAGTTGGGGGTTTTTTAAATAAGATGCTGTTCCAGTAAAAGGAAGCGAATCATGAACCATTGGAGCTGCGATTACTGTTGAAGGAACCCTTGCGCCATAGTGAAATTTACTTACAAAAAGATAATCACCAACAAGTAAAGATTTTTCTAAAGATGAAGTAGGTATTGTAAACGGCTGCATAAAGTAGGTGTGAACCAAAGTAGCAGCAATAATTGCAAATGTAATTGAACTAATCCATTCGCCTAGTTCTGACCTAGGTTTTAAGCTTCTATTAGCATTGTATTTTGAATCTGTTAGATAATTGATGTATAGGATATACAAACCAAAAGTTATAATAACTAAAAAGGAGTCTGATTTTTTATAAAAACCAAAAGTTCTTAGGGTTTCAATCCATATAACTGGAAACATTAACAAATTCACCACAGGAATGAATAACAAGAGAATCCACCATTTTGGTCGATTAATAATTCTCATTAAAATAATTCCATTGTAAACAGGAATAGCAGCTTCCCAAGCCTTTCTCCCTGCTTTTACATATAATTTCCAAGTTCCAAAAAAATGAATTGTTTGAATACTTAAAAAAAAGAGAAACCATTGTAAAAAAGTCATATTAATATTTTTAGATTCTTTTTGAAAGGATGTGATTTTAATTTTTAATAAAGCACAAAAATAGCGAAAATGTTACAGTTTTTAATCAATATTTAAAACGTCTTTCATAGAAAAGACTCCCGTTTTATCAGAAATCCATTCAGCAGCAATTACAGCACCTAGAGCAAAACCTTTTCGGTTATGAGCTGTGTGTTTAATTTCTAAAGAATCTACTTCAGAATCATACCATACAGTGTGTGTGCCAGGAACTTTAGAAATTCTTTTAGCAATAATTGGTATATTTTCTTCCGAAGTTACTTCTCCTAATTCCCAGCTATTTTTGGAGGTATTTTCTATTATTCCCTCGGCTAAAGTAATTGCTGTTCCGCTAGGTGCGTCTAATTTTTTAGTATGATGAATTTCTTCCATAGAAATATTATACCCCTCTATGGTTTTCATCATTTTTGCCAATTGTTTGTTTAGTTCAAAAAATATGTTGACACCTAAACTATAATTTGAAGCATAAATAAATGCTCCTTTTTTTTCTATACACAAGGCAATTGCATCCTCATATTTTTCTAACCATCCAGTAGTGCCAGATATAACGGGTACATTGTTATTTAAACAATTTGAGATATTATTAAAAGCCGAATTGGGAACACTAAAGTCAATAGCCACGTCTGCTAATGTAATATCAATGATGTCATCTACATCTTTTCTGATTACTATTTCATGTCCACGAGATAAAGCAATTTTTTCAATTTCTTTACCCATTCTTCCATAACCTAATAGTGCAATTTTCATTTTAAAAATTATATTTAATTGTTAGACCTACTTTCGGAGCGTCAATTTCAATAGGATCATTTATAAAAGTAGGCTTAAATGATAAATTATCATCCGTGTTAAATTGGATTAAATGCGCATTTACACTTGCCTCTACAATTTGTAGAACATAAAGAATGACCGTTGTTAAAAGTGATACATCTCTATTTTCCCTCAATTGATCTTGAGCTCTTTCTAAAGTTTCTATAGAAATAATTTCAATTCCATTAATAGTAAATTCATCAACTAAATTATTTCTTCTTAATTTATAGGCTGTCCGGTATCTTTTATATTCTTTGTTATTGTTTAAATAATAATAAATACTTGTTCCTAATGCTCCCCAAACAATAGGAGTTTTCCAATATTTTTCATT
>JAQWOW010000282.1 GCA_029245665.1 Polaribacter sp.
TATTAACAAATTAACATCTGCAACCATAAAAAATATTCCAGTTGTATTGGGTGAAGCAGATATCATAAAGTCACTAATTCTTTTACCTGGAGTTACAAGTGCTGGTGAGGGAGCTTCTGGATTCAATGTTAGAGGTGGTGCAGCAGATCAAAATTTAATTCTATTAGATGAAGCAATTGTATTTAACTCTTCACACTTGTTTGGATTTTTCTCTGTTTTTAATCCTGATGTAATAAAAGATGTTAAACTCTACAAAGGTGGAATTCCTGCTAAATATGGAGGTAGATTGTCATCCGTTTTAGACATTTATCAAAAAGAGGGAAATAGTAAAGAGTTCAAATTGACTGGAGGAATCGGCTTAGTATCAAGCAGATTATTAGCGGAAGGACCAATAGAAAAAGAAAAAAGCTCCTTTCTAATTGGTGGAAGAGCTTCCTATGCACATTTATTTTTACCGCTTTTTAACAACGATAATAAAGCCTATTTTTACGATTTAAACAGTAAAATAAACTATCGATTTAATGACCAGAACAACCTTTTCTTATCTACTTACTTTGGAAAAGACGTCTTTGGAATCAGTGATGATTTTGTAAATAAGTATGGTAATTCTGTTATCAACTTACGTTGGAATCACCTTTATTCTGAAAAATTATTCTCGAACCTATCTATCATTTATTCAGATTATTTCTACGGACTTATACTTGATTTCGTAGGATTTGAGTGGGATTCTGGGATTACAAACTTTAACTTAAAATACGATTTCAAGCATTATATCAATGATAAATTTAAGTTGAGTTATGGTCTCAGTTCAATTTACAGCAAATTTAATCCAGGTAAAATTGTTCCAAACAGAGAAGATTCTGGAATTATTGCCGAAAAACTCATAGATAAATATGCGAATGAATTTGCCACATATATTGATGCTGAGCATAATATCAATGATAAATTAAGGTTACAATATGGAATTCGTTTTAGTAATTTTACAAGATTAGGCCAAGATGAATTGAACGTATATGAAAATAATGTACCAGTAGTATATGATCGTGAATTTAAAAAATATAGATCTGCTGACGCAATACGCACAGATTCATTTGAAAGAAGTGCAGTAATAAGCAGTTTCAATAATTTTGAACCCCGATTTTCTATGTCTTACATATTAAATGACAAGACCTCTATAAAAGCGAGTTATAATAGAATGGCTCAGTATTTACATTTATTGTCAAATACCTCATCTCCTACTCCTCTCGATGTTTGGACACCAAGTGGAAAATATATCAAACCACAATTATTAGATCAATTTGCAATTGGGTATTTTAAATCCCTCAAAGACGGATCTTATTCAATAGAGACAGAAGCCTTTTATAAAGATATTCAAAATAGAATCGATTATATAAATGGTGCAAATTTAGTAGCAAACAATGAAATAGAAACTGTTATTTTGAATGGTAAAGCAAGAGCATATGGACTAGAAATTTTACTAAAAAAGAACGAAGGAAAATTAAAAGGATGGCTTGCTTATACACTTTCTAAATCAGAGCAATTAACAGCTGGGAGAACAACAAATGAACCCGGAATTAACAACGGAGAATGGTACAATACTCCTTATGATAAAACTCATGATTTTTCTATCAACGTAAGTTACAAGTTAAATAAAAAATGGGAATTCAATTCTAATTTTGTTTTCCAAACAGGACAACCAACAAACTATCCGGTTGGCCAATATGAAATTCAGGGTTTAAATGTGCCCATCTACAATGACAATAGAAGGAATGCTGATAGACTTCCTGCTTACCATAGATTAGACATTTCTGCTACTTTAACCCCACAAAAAAACTTGAAAAGAAAATGGCAAGGAGAGTG
Source organism: Polaribacter sp. (assembly GCA_029245665.1). GTDB lineage: Bacteria > Bacteroidota > Bacteroidia > Flavobacteriales > Flavobacteriaceae > Polaribacter. Next base: position 1,861 of record JAQWOW010000282.1, read on the forward strand.
GGTTTTTGGCATTTACAATTTATATGGCAGACAAAATGCAGCTTCTATAAACTTCAAACAAAATAGAGAAACCTTAAAAAATGAGGCTGTACAAACTTCTATTTTTGGAATGGTACCCTCTGTTACTTATAATTTTAAATTTTAAAACAATGAAAAATAGATACATACTTCCTGTTTTAATAATCTTATTTTTTTCAAATTGTGAGAAAGTAATAGATTTAGAGGTTCCCTCAATTGAACCAAAACTAATCATTGACGCATCTTTTGAAGTCATGTTTGATCAGAATCCTATTGTTTCA
>JAQWOW010000005.1 GCA_029245665.1 Polaribacter sp.
GTTGCTTTTTCTCCAGTATTTGCATAGAAAAAATAACCCGAAGATCCTCTTGTTTGTGTTAAATTTATAGGGTTGTTAATTTGCTTATAAAATGTTGTTGCAGAGAATACTTGCCCTCTTTGAGGAAACATTTCATATTTAAGATCAAAATTATAGATTTCAGATTTATTTAAATCTGGATTCCCCTTCGTAACTCGCCCAGTTGGAGAAACATATTCAAAAGGAGATAATTCTTTGAATTCTGGCAAGGTTTGAGTGATGCTTGATGCAAAACGTAAATAGGTATTTTCTGTTACTTCAAATTTTAAATTTACACTTGGGTATGCTCCTTGATAAACTCTATTCAAAGACCCAATTCTTCCACGTTGACTTACCTGGTCATAGAAATTAGCAACATCCCAAATTGCATTGATTTCATCTCTTTCAAAACGCAGCCCTATATTCCCTGATAATAAAGTATTTAATGTAAAATCAAAGTTGACAAAACCTGCCATAATTGTTAAATCTGCTTCAAATCTATCTGCTGGAGAGGTTCTTAAGATTAGCCCGTTATTAAAGCCCGTTGAGGTAAATGTTGATGACAATTGATCTATGGATGGCGCCGTAACTCCTTTTGCTTTCACCCCTACAAATAACGATTTAAAAGTTCTTTCTTTATATCTGTAATTTACTCCATAGTTTAAAGAATACGGTTTGTTATCATCTTCATTTTTTATCCCTAAGGCCCACTTGTTCTCTATAAAACCATTGTATTCTGTATCTTGAATCTTTTGACTAGATTTTCTTTGTTGGTAATCTCCAACGTGCGCATATTGAATGGTTGGCGAACTAGTATTATCTAAAATATTTACCTCATTTCTTATTCTATTTGGTTCTTCCGCCAAAACAAAATTATAGCCCGCTGCCCAGTTTAGAATGTTATTTTCATTCCATTTATGTTCTCCTAAAATTTGGTTCACAAACAGGGTGGTTTGTCTAAAATTTTGATCCCTTACAAATGCCCCATCTTCTTGAGGGTCTTGGTCAAAAACATATCCAAATCCATTTCTACCTTGTTCGTATAAATTGTCTTGAGACTTATTTACGAAAAGGGTATTGTATCTAATTTTATGGGTATCATTTAATTTGATTCCAACATTGATATATCCTGTAGTATTTGTTTTAGTAATAAAACTTTCTACATCATTTGAAGCCGCTGTTACTCCATTTGAAAGGCTTATTGGTCTTGAAACAGCAGGAAATGCTTTGTCTAATACATTCGATCTGAACGCTCTAAACACACCCTCTTGATATTCAAATGATTTAGAGTGAGAACCCATAAAAAAAACAGAGACCTCTTTTTCAAAAACATCAAACTTTCTTGCGGCAGAAAAGGAACCATTATAGTTTACTGGAGTTGCAACTTTTTCGGTATCCCAACCTTGGAAGGTTATTAAATTTTGCAATGCATATTTTTTTTGATGGAACCCAAAGCTTACATCATTACTAATAACGGTTCTTCTGAAGGAATCTGAAACTCCTAAAACATTGGTGTTAGATCCACTCGCTAAGGAAATAGAGTATCCTTTTTTAGTGTATTCTTTTGTGTTTACATCAACATTACCAGAACCTTGATCTGCGTAATTTGCTGTAGCATACGTTTTGCTAATTCCTACATTTTTAATACTATTTGTTGAAAATAAATCTAAATTTATATTTTTATTTTCAACATCATCAGAAGGAATTGGCAACCCATTCATCGTAGTTGATAGATATCGATCTCCTAGCCCTCTTATGTATATATTTCCAGAACCTTCACTTTTAGTAACTCCAGATATTTTAGTGGTTGCGTTTGCTGCATTTGAAACGCCAATCTTTGATAATGTTTGAGCTCCAATACTTTCTTTAATAACAACTGCCTTTTTTTGATCTAGTAATAACGCAGAAGCAGTTTCTTTAGAACTAGAAGACTTGATAACCACCTCTTCTAGAGAAACCCCTTCTTCCGCAGACATTATCTCGTTGATAGTTATAGATTCACCCGCCTCAATAGCAAAAGCCTTTTCAACTGATTGATATCCTAAAAAACTAAAAACCAATACATGGCTTCCTGCTGGTACATTTAAAAAATAATTACCATCAAAATCGGTGGTAGTTCCTATTGTAGTTCCTTTGATTTGAATATTTGCAAATGGCAATGGCTCATTATTCGTTTCTTTATCTGCTAAAAACCCTTTGATTGTTCCTTTGCTCTGTGCAATGATAACTTGACTAATAACTAAAAAAACAATAACTAATAAATTTTTC
>JAQWOW010000020.1 GCA_029245665.1 Polaribacter sp.
AGTGAGTTTATTTTTCAGCATAGATATGCGCAGTTTAAAGGAGATAAAAGGGCATTAGAACCTTCTTTTATAGATTTAATTAGATTGCGTGAGATACCATTTCCATCAAACGAAAAGATGATTTATAATTCTTGTCAGGATTTGAAACAGAAATTGAAATTTATTGTTAATCGAAATAAGTTTAGAAATTAGTTACAGTAAACCCACCTTTAGCAGCGAAATATTCAGAGAAGAAGATAGTACTTATAAATATCCTTGTGAATTTGAAAGACACTAGTGGTGTCTGTAAAAATAAGCGACAATATTTAATTTTAAATTATACCTGCAATAGCAATATATAACATTGGATTTTTATCAATTTTTTCTCTCAAAACAGCTTCTCAAACTGCATCGGCTAATACGATTTGGGTTTGCGAATCCATAGAATGAATAATTATTTTTTTCTCAAGATGCTTTATCCTTTGTAAAAAGGCAATTTTACTATTGTTGCAGGGATTGCTTTTTTTCGAACTTGTATCTGAATTTGTGTTCCAACTTTTGCATACATTCTTGGTACATATCCCATTCCAATTCCTTTTTGAAGAGACGGACTCATTGTTCCGGAAGTTACATTTCCAATACTAATACCATCACCATTAATGATATCATAGCCGTTTCTAGGTATTCCTCTTTCTTTGAGTTCAAAAGCAACTAAACATCTTTCTGGTTTGTGTACTTTTTCTTTTGCTAACGCTTCAGCATTTACAAAGTCTTTGGTGAACTTTGTAATCCAACCCAAACCAGCTTGTATTGGTGAAGTTGCATCATCAATATCATTTCCGTACAAACAATACCCCATTTCTAAACGCAACGTGTCTCTAGCAGCTAAACCTATTGGTTTAATTCCATAATCTGCACCAGCTTCAAAAACTTTGTCCCAAATTTGTATTACTTCCTCATTCTTGCAATAGATTTCAAATCCACCAGAACCTGTATAACCAGTTGCAGAAATAATTACATTTTCAATTCCTGCAAAATCACCAATTTTAAATGTATAAAATGGAATTTCTGATAAATTTATAGAGGACAATGATTGCATTGCAACTATAGCTTTAGGGCCTTGAATTGCCAACAAAGAATATTCTTCAGATATATTTTTTAATTCAGCTTCAAAAGTTTCATTGAATTTAGATATCCAATTCCAATCTTTTTCAATATTTGAAGCGTTAACTACAAGTAAATACTCATTTTCTTTTATTCTATAACAAATTAAATCATCTACAATTCCGTTATCTTCATTCGGAAAGCAACTGTATTGAGCATCGCCAATTTCTAGTTTAGAAACATCATTAGAGGTGATTTTTTGAAGTAGGGCTAACGCATTTTCTCCGCTAACTAAAAATTCACCCATATGGCTGACATCAAAAACACCAACAGATTCTCTTACCGTTTGATGTTCTATGGTAACTCCTTCATATTGAACGGGCATATGGTAGCCTGCAAAAGGAACCATTTTAGCGCCGATAGCCATATGAATATCATTTAAAGCAATATTTTTCATCAATATTTATTTAATTGAAGCTAAATTATTGAAAAATCATCAATAAACATCTACTAATAATTTGTTAATATTATTTAAAAGATTAAAATCGCTTCTCTTAATTTTTAACTCCATTAACAAAAGCTCCCTTGATCATCTTAGAAACTCTAAATCTTACTGACTAATATTTTTATGATTCAGTAAATTACAATAATTTTGTAGTCGTATACTATCAAATAAAATGAGTAAAACAGCTATTATTTTGGGAGCAACAGGGTTAACAGGAAGTTTTCTTTTAGAAAAGTTAATCAGAGATACATCCTTTGAAAAAATCAAACTTTTTTCTCGGAATCCTGTTCATAAAAGTTCTTCAAAAATAGAAGAGCATTTAATAGATCTATTTAAATTAGAAACCTACAAAGAGCTATTTACGGGGGATGTTCTTTTTTGTTGTATTGGAACTACAGCCTCAAAAACAAAAGATAAAGAAGTGTACAAAGCAATTGATTATGGATTTCCTGTAAGCGCAGCAAAACTAGCTATTAAAAATAACATTAAGACATTCATAGTAGTGTCTTCAATGGGAGCGAATGTTTCAAGTTCCCTTTTTTATAACAAAACAAAAGGCGAAATGGAGCGTGACGTTTTGAAGCAAAACATCAAAAACACCTATATCTTAAGACCTTCTTTAATTGGCGGAAATCGTAATGAGTTAAGAGTTGGAGAAAGAATTGCTAAAGGAGTAATGAGTTTGTTAGATCCTTTTTTTTTAGGACCTTTAAAAAAGTACAAGATCATTTCTCCTGAAAACATAGTAAGTTGTATGCAGAAACTAGCTGAAAGCAACGTATATCAATCGATATTTAGTTCTGATGAAATAGTAAAAATAGCAAATTCAAATAAAAATAAATGAGCAAAGACCAACCAAATAATCCCTTACACGGAATAAAATTAGCGACTATTTTAGAACAACTCTTTCTAGAATATGGGTGGGAAGAATTGGGACATATTCTAAATATTAACGCTTTTAAAAATAATCCTACCTATAAATCAAGTTTAAAATTTTTACGAACAACACCCTGGGCAAGAGAGAAAGTAGAAAATTTTTATATTAAAAATATGATTGATTAGTTTTACTCTTAAGTTATGGGTATAATTTAGGTCTCAAATGATTAGAATCTATTCATACAATAGGCATTGCTTTTAATTTGCTATTATTTTTAGCACTAATTCTTTTGTTAAAGGCTGTCCATTCGCTATTTTTTTGATGTTTTGAAAGGTGTAAACAAAATCGCATCCGTTCTTATATTCAGAGCATCCGTATGCTTTTTTTCCTTTTAAAATAGAGCCTTTTTTACATCTAGGACAGGAAATCTTATCAGATGTATTGTCATTTCTTTTGATAGGAGTAGAGTTTAGCTCTTTTTGCTCAAGTTTTAAATTAAAATTTTCATCAAAACTCAGTACACCAACAACTTTTCCTGAAGTTACTGTAAAACCTTTTAAATTAGTAGTACAGCCTTTTTGAAGCAATCGAATAATTTGATTTTCAGAAATTTTCTTACCGTAAAATTTAAATGGAATTTTAAAATTACAGTTGTTTTTGTATTCAGAACAGCCAAAAGCAGTTCCGCCTTTTAAAAGCTTTCCTTTTTTACATTTCGGACAGGTTTTATTTACAACGTGTTTCTTTGAGGTTGATACTGCTTTGTTAGATTTTAATTTTGAAACTTTTTCTGTTGCTCTAGAACTTTCAGAAGAAATTCGTTTTGAAGATTTATTAGCACGAACTTCGTATACTAATTCATCTACCATTTTTTTCATATTGTTAATAAAATTTCCCGCATTAAATTCACCCCGTTCAATTTCTTTTAACCGCTTTTCCCAACGTCCGGTTAATTCTGCAGATTTTAATAACTCGTTATCGATAATATTGATTAAGTCAATTCCAGTTTGAGTTGGTAACACCAATTTCTTTTTACGCTCAATGTATTTTCTTCGGAATAAAGTCTCAATAATACTTGCTCTGGTAGAAGGTCTTCCAATACCATTTTCTTTCATTAACTCCCGCATCTCATCATCATCTACTTGTTTTCCGGCAGTTTCCATTGCACGTAATAAACTGGCTTCAGTATAATTTCTTGGTGGTTTTGTTTCTTTTTCTAAAAACGATGGTCTATGTGTTCCTTTTTCACCTTTCACAAATGCAGGAAGGATCAATTGTTTATTTAATTCTTTTTTAATTTTATTTTCTTCAGTTTCAAAAGCAACTCGCCAACCTTTGGTTAAAATTTCTTTTCCTGTCGTTTTAAACGAAACTTCAGCAGCTTTTCCTATTACAGCAGTATTGGAAATTTCTGAATCAGGATAAAAAACACCTATAAACCTTCTGGTAATGATATCATATACTTGTTGTTGATTGTATTGTAAGTTTCCTTGAATTCCTGTTGGTATTATTGCGTGGTGATCTGTGACTTTTTTATCATCAAAAACACGTTTAGATTTCTTTATTTTTTGGCCTAAAAGAACTTGTGTTAATTGGCTGTAGTTTGATAGTTTTGATAGTATTCCAGTAATTTTAGGATAGACATCATTGGGTAAAAAAGTAGTATCAACTCTTGGGTAGGTTACTACTTTCATTTCGTATAATTTCTGCACAATTTTTAATGTTTCATCTGCAGAAAATCCAAATTTATTATTACAGTAGACCTGCAGCCCGGTTAAATCAAATAATTTTGGGGCGTATTCTTTTCCTTTCTTCTTGGTCAAGGAAACAATTTCAAAGTCAGATTCATTTACCTTTTTGGCTAAAACTTGACCATCTTCCTTTTTTAAAAACCGACCTTCTTCATAATTAAAGAGGGTATTTCTGTAGGTGGTTTGTAGTTCCCAATAGGGTTGTGGTTTAAAATCTTTTATTTCTTTAAAACGATTTACCAACATGGCAAGTGTTGGAGTTTGAACTCTACCAACGGATAAAACTTGTTTGTAACCACCAAATTTCACAGTATACAAGCGTGTTGCATTTAAACCCAATAACCAATCTCCTATTGCTCTAGAATATCCTGCATAATACAAATTGTCATATTGTTCTGAGGGTTTTAAGTTTTTAAAACCTTCTTTTATAGCTTCTTCTGTTAATGAAGAAATCCATAGTCGTTGTACTTTTCCTTTGTAATTACATTGATTGATTACCCAACGTTGAATTAATTCTCCTTCAGTACCAGCATCTCCACAATTGATTACAACTGTTGCTTTATGAAACAACGATTTTACAATATTGAATTGTTTCTTAATCCCTGTATCGCCTGTAACCTTGGTATCAAAACGCACTGGCAGCATGGGTAAGTTATTTAAATCCCAACTTTTCCAATGAGGTTTGTAGTCTTTGGGTTCAAGAAGTGTACACAAATGGCCGAAAGTATAGGTAACGGCATAGCCATTTCCTTCGTAAAAACCATCACGCTTTGTATTGGCTCCCAGAATAGAGGCAATTTCTCTTGCAACACTTGGTTTTTCGGCAATACAGACTTTCATTGAATAGATTTGAGGGTCGAATGTAAGAAAATATTTAGGATTTTTGTAGTAAAGTTGATAAGTAAAGTAGTAAAGTCATTTAAAGGTCCGTAATTGTACTTATTTGTACATATAATGATTAAAAATTCTTTTTAAACGAAACTAAAAAATGTATTTTTTTTGGAGAATATTAATGAAAATTTCAAGATGAATTTTTAAAAAATCACTTTTTCGAAAGCCAGTCTTTTAGCTTTATAACTAGTATAAATGATGCCACAATATTGATATCCCATTTTTCTGATAAGGGTTTGCATGCTAATGTTATCTTCATGGGTGTCAATCTTTAAACTATGAATTTTTTTTATCTTTAATTCTTGATGAAAGGCATCAAAAAGAAGGCTGGCCAAGCCTGTTTTTCTGAATTCTTTTTTAACTGCCATTCGATGAATAACGCCGTATCTTATTGTTTCATCTATGATCCAATTCCCATCAATAATTTTATAACTAGGTTCTTGGTTTATGGTGAACATCGAAGTAGCTAAAATGTTATTTTCATCATTGATTAAAACATAACTTTCACCTCTTAAAATGTCTTTTTCGACTTGTAAAGTATTTGGATATCCGTTTTGCCATTGATCAATCTTTTGCAAAGCTAAATAGTCTTTAGCATCTTGAATAAGGGACATGATGTTTGAAATATCTGCAACAGTAGAAAGTCTAATTTTCATTCTAAATTTTTAAATAAAAAAAGCCACGAACTCACAGAATAATTATTCGTGAACTCGTGGCTAAATTTAGTTTTTTATTTTTAGACAGCAACTTCCGCAGTTGCATTCTTTTCAATATTAGAAAATTCAATGATTTCTTGATTGTGTAAGATATCTTGAATGGTTTGTCTTTTTCTAATTAAGTAATCTTTTCCTTGAAAAATCATAACCTCAGCAGGAAGATAACGAGAATTATAATTCGATGCCATAGAATAGCAATATGCTCCTGCATTATGAAAACATAGGATATCTTCTTCAGAGATTTCTGCTATTCTTCTATTAGAACCAAAGGTATCAGTTTCACAAATATAACCAACAACAGAGTAGTAGCGATCTCTTGCTTCTGGGTTAGAAATATTTGTAATGTGATGATAGGAATCGTACATCATTGGTCTTACCAAATGATTGAAACCAGAATCCACATGAGCAAAAACTGTTGATGTTGTTTGCTTTACAACATTCACTTTTGCTAGAAAAACACCAGCTTCTGAAACTAAAAACTTACCAGGCTCAAACATTAGAGTAATTTCTTTGCCGTACTCCAAACAAAATGTATTGAATCTTTCAGAGAGTTGTAGTCCTAATTGCTCAATATCAGTAGAAATATCTCCTTCTTTGTATGGAACTTTAAAACCACTTCCAAAATCAATAAAATCTATATTATCGAATTGTTTTGCAACATCAAACAAGATTTCAGAAGCACGTAAAAAAGTATCAATATCAAGTATATCGGAACCAGTGTGCATATGAATTCCGTTAATATTCATTCCCGTGTTTTCTACAACACGTTTGATATGCGGAACTTGATGAATGGAAATACCAAATTTAGAATCTATATGACCAACAGAAATTTTAGAATTTCCGCCAGCCATGATGTGTGGGTTGATACGAATACATACAGGAATTTTTGGATGTTTTTGTCCAAATGATTCTAATATTGACAAATTGTCTATGTTAATTTGAACCCCAAGTTTTGCTACTTCTTCAATTTCTTTAAGAGAGACTCCATTGGGTGTAAAAATTATTTTTTTAGGATCAATTCCTGTTGTTAAACCCAGTTGCACTTCTTGAATAGAAACGGTGTCTAAACCAGCACCAATATTTTTGAAGAATTTTAAAATATTAATATTAGATAATGCTTTAACAGCATAATTTAATTTTAAATTTTTAACAGTACTGAAAGCACTTGTCAATCTATTGTATTGAGATTGAATCTTATCTGTATCATAAACGTACAGAGGGCTTCCATATTTATTCGCGATTTCTAAGAGTTGTGATTTTTCCACGTTTGCATATTTTAATATGCCGTAAAAATAGGCAAATAGCAACGTTTCCCATTGTTTGTTTAAAAATATAACAAATTGTTTTTTATTGTGATTTTTATACCAAATTAACCATTGATATTCCGTTGAAATCCTGTTGATAACTAATTAGCAATGCCATTTTATTTTTAGGGGTTAAACCTTAATTTAGCAAGGGCTTCAAAGCTAATTGTTGTCAACTATTTTATGAGTCAAGAAACAAAATACACAGAAGATAATATTAGATCTTTAGACTGGAAAGAGCATATTAGAATGCGTCCAGGTATGTACATTGGTAAATTAGGAGATGGTTCTTCTGCGGATGACGGAATTTACATTCTTGTAAAGGAAGTTTTAGACAATTCTATAGATGAATATGTAATGGGAGCCGGAAAAACCATTGAAATATCTATTCAAGGGAGTAAAGTAACAGTAAGAGATTATGGTCGTGGAATTCCTTTGGGAAAGGTTGTAGATGTTGTTTCTAAAATGAATACCGGTGGTAAATACGACTCAAAAGCATTTAAAAAATCTGTAGGTTTAAATGGAGTAGGAACAAAAGCTGTAAATGCACTTTCGTCTTTTTTTAGAGTTGAATCGTCAAGGGGGGGGAAATCTGCATCTGCAGAGTTCAGTCAAGGAAACCTAGCTGATCAAGAATTTTTAGAAGAAACCTCCCGAAGAAAAGGTACGAAAGTATCATTTATTCCTGATGAAATCATTTTTAAAAAATATAAATTTAGAAATGAATATGTAGCGAAAATGTTAAAGAATTACGTGTATTTAAATCCTGGTTTAACGATCATTTTTAATGGCGAAAAATTCTTTTCAGAAAATGGTTTAAAAGATTTATTGGAAGATAATAACAACCTTGAAGATATGTTATATCCAATAATTCACTTGAAAGGAGATGACATTGAAGTGGCAATAACACATAGTAAAACTCAATATTCAGAAGAATATCACTCTTTTGTAAATGGTCAGCACACTACACAAGGAGGAACGCACCAAGCAGCTTTTAGAGAGTCTATTGTAAAGACAATTCGTGAGTTTTATGGAAAGAATTTTGAAGCATCAGATATTCGTAAATCTATTATTTCTGCAGTTGCCATTAAAGTAATGGAACCTGTTTTTGAAAGTCAGACAAAAACAAAATTGGGGTCTACAGAAATGGGAGGAAACTTACCAACCGTAAGAACTTATATCAATGATTTTATAAAAACAAAACTTGACAATTATCTCCATATTAATGTCGATGTAGCAGACAAACTTTTAAAGAAAATTGTTCAAGCAGAAAAAGAAAGAAAAGAACTTTCTGGAATTCGAAAATTAGCAAAAGATAGAGCTAAAAAAGCAAGTCTACACAATAAAAAGTTAAGAGATTGTAGAATTCATTTAGGGGATGTTAAAAAACAAAATTACCTAGAAACCACCCTATTCATTACAGAGGGAGATTCTGCATCTGGTTCTATTACAAAGTCGAGAAATGTAAATACACAGGCAGTTTTTAGTTTAAAAGGAAAGCCTTTAAATTCTTTCGGATTGAGTAAAAAAATCGTTTATGAAAATGAAGAATTTAATTTATTACAATCAGCATTAAATATAGAAGATGGTCTTGAAGATTTGAGATATAATAATATTGTAATTGCCACAGATGCAGATGTAGATGGAATGCATATTCGCTTGCTATTAATTACTTTTTTCTTACAATTCTTTCCAGAATTAATAAAAGAAGGACATTTATACATTTTAGAAACACCATTATTTAGAGTTCGAAGTAAAAAAGAGACCTTTTACTGCTACTCAGATGAAGAAAAAAGAGCTGCTATTCTTAAATTAAGAGGCAAACCAGAGATAACCCGTTTTAAAGGTTTGGGGGAGATTTCACCGAATGAATTTGTTCATTTCATAGGAGATGATATTCGTTTGGATCCAGTAATGTTAGACAAAGAAATGTCTACAGAACAGATGTTGCAGTTTTACATGGGAAAAAATACACCAGATAGACAGCAATTTATCATCGAGAATTTAAAAGTTGAGTTAGACACTATAGAAGACGAAGTGTAACATGAGTGAAGAAATAAACGAAAACGAGCACGAAGAAGAACTAACAAATCAAAATGAGGCGTTAGATACTCCACAACAAGAAACCATTACCAAAGTCACAGGAATGTACCGAGAGTGGTTTTTAGACTATGCTTCATATGTAATTCTAGAGAGAGCTGTGCCGTCTATAGAAGATGGATTAAAGCCTGTTCAACGTAGAATAATGCATTCTATGAAAGATTTAGATGATGGTCGTTACAACAAAGTTGCTAATATCGTTGGACATACAATGCAATACCATCCGCATGGAGATGCTTCAATTGCAGATGCTATGGTTCAAATTGGTCAGAAAGAATTGCTGATTGATATGCAAGGAAATTGGGGAAATATTTTAACAGGAGATCGTGCAGCAGCTTCTCGTTATATTGAGGCAAGATTATCAAAATTTGCATTGGATGTTGTTTTTAATTCGAAAACAACAGATTGGAAAATGTCTTATGATGGGAGAAGAAAAGAACCCATAGACTTGCCCGTTAAATTTCCTCTACTACTAGCGCAAGGAGCAGAAGGAATTGCTGTAGGCTTATCTACTAAAATAGTGCCTCATAATTTTATTGAACTGATAGATGCTTCAATTAAATATTTAAAGGGAAGAAGTTTTAAAATTTTTCCGGATTTTTTGACTGGTGGAATTGCAGATTTTACAAATTATAGTGATGGAAAACGTGGTGGAAAAATTCGTGTTAGAGCAAAAATTTCACAATTTGATAAAAAGACATTGGTTATTAATGAAATTCCTTTTGGTACAACAACAACATCTTTAATAGATAGTATCATAAAAGCCAATGAAAAAGGAAAGATTAAAATAAAAAAAATTGAGGACAATACTGCTGCAGAAGTAGAAATACTAGTGCATTTACCACCAAATGTTTCACCCGACAAAACCATTGATGCGCTTTATGCTTTTACAAATTGTGAAAATTCAATATCTCCTTTAGCGTGTACAATTGAAAATAACAAACCGGTTTTTGTAGGCGTTTCAGAAATGCTAAAGCACTCTACGGATTTAACGGTTGATCTCCTTAAAAAAGAGTTAGAAATTCAGTTAAATGAACTAGAAGAACAATGGCACTTTTCGTCTTTAGAACGTATTTTTATAGAAAATAGAATCTATCGTGATATTGAAGAGGAAGATACTTGGGAAGGAGTAATTAAAGCCATTGACTTAGGCTTACAACCCTATATTAAACATTTAAAACGAGTAATTACTAAGGATGATATTGCACGTTTAACTGAAATTAGAATCAAGAAAATTTCAAAATTTGATATTGACAAAGCCAAACAATTTATAGAAAGTTTAGAAGACAAAATAGCCGTTGTAAAAAATCACCTAGCAAACTTAATTGAGTTTGCTGTAGCTTATTTTAAACGTCTAAAAGTTACTTATGGAAATGGGAAAGAACGCAAAACTGAAATTAAGGTTTTTGACGATATTGTAGCTTCAAAAGTTGCCATGAATAATGCTAAATTATATGTCAATAGAGAAGAAGGTTTTGTTGGAACCTCATTAAAAAAAGACGAATTTGTAACCGACTGTTCAGATATTGATGATATTATTGTCTTTAGAAAAGATGGTAAAATGTCAGTAACAAAAGTACATTCTAAGACTTTTGTTGGAAAGAACATCATTCATGTTGCTGTTTTTAAAAAGAAAGACAAGAGAACAGTTTATAATTTTATGTACAGAGATGGTTCTCGTGGACCAAGTTATATGAAACGTTTTAATGTTACTTCTGTTACGCGTGACAAAGATTATGATTTAACCAACGGAAATAAAGGATCTATTGTACATTATTTTTCAGCAAACCTCAATGGTGAAGCTGAAATAGTAAGCATAAATTTACGTTCTGTTGGTAGTATTAAAAAATTAAAATGGGATATTGATTTTGCAGACTTAGCAGTAAAAGGTAGAGCTGTAAGAGGAAATACGATTACCAAATATGCTATAAAATCTATCGATTTTAAATCAGAAGGTGTGTCTACATTAAAACCCCGTAAAATTTGGTTTGATGATGCTGTTCAACGTTTAAATGTTGATGATAGGGGAGAGTTGTTAGGTGAATTTAGAGCAGAAGATAAACTTTTAATTATTACCCAAAGCGGAAAGGTAAAAGTTGTAAAACCTGATTTAGCAATGCATTTCGAGAATGACATGATTGTATTAGAAAAATGGAAATTGAATAAACCCATTTCTGCTATATATTTTGATGGAGAAAAAGAACGTTATTATATAAAACGTTTTTTAATTGAAGTTCCAGAGAAAGAGGAAGTTTTTATCACTGATCATCCAAAATCACAACTAGAAATAGTAGCCCTAGATTATAGACCAATTGTTGAAATTCAATACTCAAAAAGAAGTTTAGTGAACGAACAAGTAGATCTAGAAAAATTCATCGCTATTAAAGGAATCAAAGCGCAAGGAAATCAGCTTACATCTGAAAAAATTAAACAAATAAACTTATTAGACCCTTTGCCATTTGAAGAACCAAAAGACCTCACATCTGAAGAAATAGAGGTTATTGATGAACAAATTATAAAGGATGAAATACAAATTAAGGTTCCTGAATTAGAAATTAAAAAAATAGTTATGGAAGAGATCTCTGTCGAAGAAAAAGCTAGAATAGCGTTGCAAAAATCAATTGAAAAAAAGAAAGCAGAAGATAGAAAAAGAGATGATAAAAGTCAAACTAAATTATTTTAAAAATGAAGTTAAAACACCTCTATTTATTATTGACAGTTTTGGGTGTTTTATATACTTGGTATTATAATATTCAATATTTTCAAACCACAGAAAACCCTTCACTTATTCATTTTTTCAATGAAGCTGAATCTAATTTTGCAGGAAAATCATTTGGTGCTGATTTAACTATAGTTGTATTCACTTTTTTTGTATTTATGATTCCGGAATCTTTGAAACTAAAAATAAAACATTGGTGGATTTTAATTCCTCTAACCTTTTTCATTGCAATTGCTTTTACTTTTCCGCTATTTCTTTACATGCGAGAAAAAACATTGGAAAAAAACAAAAAAATTAAAATCTAATATTAAGTTACATTTATAACAGATTTTAATCAATAATTATAGAATTGATTCTTTATGAAGCGTTTCTATTCATTCAGTAAGATTTTTAGCTCTTCCTTGACGTAATTGTAGTATCCAATTGTTCAGTTTTGTATCATTTACAGTTTGATCGTAATTTTCATCACTCAAAAAAGAATGCCCCGTACCATTCGCATAAAAAACCTTCCAATTTTTAAGATCATCTAGTACCGTTGTCTTTAAATCTAAAAGTCCAATTTTAAAATTATTACTACTAATGCTTGAAGTGGGTGGATATGTACAATCATTTTGCCCAAAACTATAAAACGAACGAATAACAGTATCTCCATAATAGCTTAAAAGACCAAAGTTAACATTCGGTAATTTTAGAGATAAATACTCATATAATTTTTGAATATCGAACTCATAATCACTTTGAACTGTCTCATCTAAATCTTTGGGATAGGCTGAATTTATATTCCACAATGAATCTGAATTCCATATATCAAATAAGCAAGGAGAAAGTATTGATTTGTCCATAAAAACTGGGGCTGCATCCACTATTACTGTTGTAGGTATGTTCTTTGCTAATATGTCTGTCAATTGAAATGTATTGGATAAAACTCCATATCCACCGGCACTTGATCCCATAAAAACAAGTTCAGTAATCGTTCCATTGGAATCAAAATAACCCTTTAAATCTTCGAGGACAATGGTAAAGTTATTAAAGCCGACCATGCTTTGGTTCTTCGGCCCATTATTTGGTACATTTCCAGATGAATTGGTACCTGAATGAACATCACCTGTTGCATAGGGGACAAATACAAGATTCCAGTCTTTGAATTGATTTTCGTTAGAACTTCGATTTATAAGAAGAGATTTATTAGAAACTATCCCTTTCAAAAAATCTTCTTTAGAATAACTATCTGGATTTTGGCTGCATGTTAACCCATTAAAACAAGCACCACCACCATCAAGAAATACAACCAATTTAGTAGAATTAGGGTTTAAAATAACACCATACCCCATAGATTCTCCGTTACGAGATTTCATTTGAGTTCTACTGACCCAAGTGGCTTCATTTGGAGTGCTGTTGACGATTTCTAAAAGAGTAAGTTTTTCATTTAAAAGGACTTCGCTAGCAGATGTGTCTTTATTACACGAAATAAAAATAGAAATACTAAAGAGAAATAGAAATAATTTTTTCATTTTTTAGGGATTTAGGATTTCTTCAAAGTTAAAAAACTAAATGTTTCTTTTGTTTAGTTCTATAATATTACAACATTTTTGCAAAAAAAGTTAAGGTATAATTCGGAAATAGACTAGGATTGGTAATTTTTACAATATCTTTTAATACTAAATCGGGTCTTGTAGTTGCTAATTCATAATAAATAATTCCTCCTGTTTTTCCTTTTTTAGTTGATGATGTATAGATATGATCCTTTTGAAATGCTTTAAATTTAGCATATAGTTTATTGCTTTTCAATAATTGTTCTTTTGATGAAAAGTATCCTGGTGCAATCCAAAAATCGGCAGTAGCCCCTTTGTCAAAAACACTTTCAAAACTCAAAGATAAACTTCCTTTTCCTCTAGTGTCTTTCCATAGGTAATTTAAATTGGCGTCTTTTAAAAATTGTGCTTCAAAACTTTCGCCAGCAGGTAAGTTCCAGATGTCTTTACTCATAATTGCACCTGAAAGAATACTCCCTTTTATTTCAGATTTTAATGCCTTTTTCTTTACGGCTATATAATTTTTTTCTATGACATTAAAAATACTATCTGCTTGTTTTTCTTTGTCAAATAAAACACCAAAAAATTTAATCCATTCTGCTCTTCCTAAAGGAGTTTCTTCTAACCAGTCACCGTTATAAATAACGTTTATTCCGGCTTTTTTAATTGAAGTTAAAGTTTTATCAGCAGATGAAACACCGTAACCAACAACTAATTCAGGCTGA
Organism: Polaribacter sp.; assembly: GCA_029245665.1. GTDB lineage: Bacteria > Bacteroidota > Bacteroidia > Flavobacteriales > Flavobacteriaceae > Polaribacter. The sequence goes on from JAQWOW010000020.1 coordinate 14,204, forward strand.
AGATCTAATAAAATTTCTGTATTCAATGAACTTTCGTTTCCAATTTCTGTAATCTTACCTGCATCCAATAAATTTCTTGTTTTTTTTGAAGATACATAATGGCCATAAGGAAATCCAATAATAGCCGCTTCTTCATTTAAAAGCTCTACCATAGGAATATGAGTAGTCGACGTTACTACTATTTTATTTATGGGAACTAAAATTTTTTGATTAAAAGGATCATTTAAAGTTTTATCGTTATTTTTTTTCTCAATAATAAAACTGAAAATTTCTTTAGAATTCTGAAAAGCAGATTTTATAATTAATTTTTTTACTCCATTTTTTTCAATAATATCAAAACCTTTTGCGTATTTAATTTTGGTAGATTTTGGTTTTAATAACGCTGTATTTATTTCTTTTTTACAAGATACAGCAACGATAAGAAATAGTGTAGTTAAAACTTTTAGAAACAGAAATTTCATTAAATTTAATTTGATAACAAGATTACAAAACAATTTTGTAATATCAATATTTAAATTATATTTACGGCGATTTTTGGTTTTGATATAAAAAATCATTTTGTATCAAATTAAAAGGGAATTTGGTGAAAATCCAGAACTGTTCCCGCAACTGTAAGTTCATACTGTTTTTTTCAGTACCTCATAGAGGATGTTACTTAAACTTTAGCCACTGTCAATACTAATTATTTTAGTATGATGGGAAGGCAAAGTAACATAAAAACAAGTCAGGAGACCTGCCAATAATCGTGTGTTAAAAACTTTCGGGATAAAAGTTTATGTACTACTATTTTACTGTACACGAAATTTACCTGATTTAATGTAAATCAAATTTATTAAAAAATGAACAAGCAGTTATTAATTGTGAGTGTTTTGGCATGTAGTTTTGTCAGCACAAGTATTTTTGCGCAAAAAAATGTAGCGCAAAAGGAGAAAGTAGAGATGTTGAATGAGGTGGTTGTAACCGCAACTAAATTCAACTTAAAAAAAGAAAATTCTGGGAAAGTGATTTATACAATCACTCAAAAAGACATTGTAAATAATGCTGGTAAAACAGTCATAGATTTACTAAACAACATTCCAGGTATTGAAATTAAAGGAACTAACTCAAATTCTTCAGAACCAAGAAGTACTTATGTTAGAGGAGGTAGAAGTAGACAAGTTTTAATATTAATTGATGGAGTCCCTGTTTCAGATCCGTCATTGATTAGTCAAGAATATGATGTACGTTTATTGTCTTTAAATCAAATTCAAAGCATAGAAATTTTAAAAGGAGCATCTTCAGCCTTATATGGATCAGGAGCAGCAACAGGAGTTATTAATATCATTCTAAAGAAATGTTCAAAAAACAAAATTTCTGGTTCTTATGAACTTAGTTTAGGTACTAATAATGATGTAAATTCAACTAACTTTTCTTTTACAGATAAAAATCAGAATGTAAATATTAATGGAAATTTAGGGGATTTTAATTTTTTGACCTCTTTTAGTTTAACAGGAACAGATGGAATGTCTGCAGCAAAAAGTAATACGAACACTGTTTTTGAAGATGATGCGTATTACAGCAAAAACGGATTGGTAAAATTAGGATACAAATTCAATGAAAAATTAGCTATTGAATCATTCTTAAATTTTGATGAGTTCGAATATGATTATGATAGTGGAATTTGGGCAGATTCTGATGTAAACAATGGAAATCAAACTCAAATAAGATTTGGTATTAAACCAAGTTATACATACAATAAAGGAGAGTTTTATTTATTAGCAAGTTTTAATAAAGTTAAAAGAACTGATATTAACTTTAGTACATTTTCTAATGCCATTAATACTTCAATTTTTAAAGGTGAAAGTACTAACTTAGACCTAGTTAATAAATACGATTTTTCAAACGAAATTCAATTAAT
>JAQWOW010000029.1 GCA_029245665.1 Polaribacter sp.
ATCTTTTAAAATATTGTCAATTTTATTAAAATAAGCTTCTAAGTTGTCATCATATGGCATTACAGTCATTGATATAATGAAACAAATTTCACTTCTATTTTTAAAAAAGTAATTTAAATTATCTAACGGAAGGCTTTGCCCCAAATATATTGTATTGTTGCCCCGCAAAACTAGTTCATAATTTAAATACAACAGACCCAATTCATGAATTTCATTTTCGGGTAAAAATAAAACATAGGTTTTAGATGAATGCGGAACACTATGTTGAAGCTTTTCTGTATTGATCTGAATTTTTTGAGCTATTAAATTTGAGATAAAGTTTTCATGTGCAGGTATTAAGGTATCCGTTTGCCATAATAAACCGATATGTTTTAGAAAAGGTATAAAAACATCCTTAAATATTTCTCTAAATGTTTTTTTGTGTGAAAGAACGTTATATGTATTATTAAATAATATTTTATCAAATTGGAACATTGATAATTTAAAAGAATTTATAGCCTCATCATTTATACCAATTGTAAGGGCTATTTCTCTTGATTTTGTAATAATTTCTTCAGAAGACAACTTAGCAATTTTAGAAATTTTAAAATCATTATTCTTTAATAAAACAATATTTAATAGTTTCTGTAAGCTTTCATTTGAATATAATCTAATGTTTGTTTTCGTTCTTTTGGGTTCTAACAGGTTATATCGCTTTTCCCAGATGCGAATGGTATGAGCTTTAATTCCAGAAATATTTTCAAGGTCTTTAATGCTAAAACATTTCTTAATATTGTTCAATTTATATTGTTTTTAGATAAACAAATTTAAATAAAAAATTACAAAATTGTATAAAAAATTTAAAAACGATTTTTATTTAACTTTGAAGAAAATGAAAATATAGCTCACAAGATTTGTAAAAAAATATAGAAAATTGGCAATGTTTGATAAGATAAAATTAGCCAATCTTACAAAAAGAAGACTTCTACGATTTCTAATTACAATTATTATTTAGAAAACTCTTTGAGTTCTTTTACTAAAGTTTCGTGCATTTCATCTGTATAGTCTAGATGTGTAACAATTCTAATTCTACCCTCACCCATTGGTGTTAAAAGAATATTTTTAGTTTTCATTCTATGAATAAAATTATCTGTTCCTATTTTTTCGTCGACATAAAAAATAATGATATTTGTTTCTATCGTTTCTACTTTTGTAACATAGGCAACAGATGCTAAAACATCTCCAATTTCTTTTGCTTTCTGATGGTCTTCAGTCAATCTTTCTATATGATTATCTAATGCATAAATCCCAGCCGCCGCTAAAAAACCAACTTGCCTCATTGCTCCTCCAAAAAGTTTTCTAATTCTTAAAGCTTTTACTATATCTTCTTTAGAAGCTAATAAAATTGAACCAATTGGAGCTCCTAATCCTTTTGACAAGCAAATAGAAATAGTATCAAATAACCGTCCATATTGTTGTGGCGTTTCATTTTTTGCTACCAACGCATTAAACAAACGTGCTCCATCTAAGTGAAAAGCTAGGTTATTTTCTTTGGTTATTTTTTGTAATTTTTCCAACTCAGAAAAATCCCAACAAGCACCTCCTCCTTTATTTGTTGTATTCTCAATACAAACCAATCTAGAATACGGAACATGAATATCTGATCTTCCTGAAACTGCTTCTTTTAATTGTGCAGCAGAAAACATGCCTCTATTTCCATCAATTAATTTACAGGTTACCCCAGAATTAAAAGCTGCTCCTCCACCCTCATAATTATACACATGTGCATATTTATCACAAATCAACTTGTCTCCTGGCTGTGTATGCAATTTTATAGCTGTTTGATTCGCCATAGTTCCCGAAGGAAAAAATAATGCATCCTCCATTCCGAACATAGTGGCGGCTTTCTCTTGCAATGCAGTAACTGTTGGATCCATTTTGAAAACATCATCACCTACTTTCGCATTCATCATTGCTTCTAACATTCCTATTGAAGGCCTAGTAACTGTATCTGAGATTAAGTCTATTATCATATTTGTATTTTTTGGATCTAACTCGATACATAGTATCTATTTTAGATTCATTAAAAAAAAAGATCATCTATCGATTTTAAATAACGAAACTAGTTAAAAAAAATAAAAAAACATTATTTTACCCATCCTTGGCATAATTTTTATAAATCAATAAGATAAGGATCAGTTTTTAAACAAGAAATCTTAAAAATTCATTTATTTTTGTTCAACTTATGATTACACAAGATCAACTTAAAGACATAACTTCAAGAATTAAAAAATTAAAATCTTATCTAGAAATAGATAAAAAACTAATTGAAATTACCAATGAAGAAGAAAAAACTGTAAATCCAAACTTTTGGAACAATCCTAAAGAAGCAGAAATTTTTATGAAAGAACTTCGTTTCAAGAAAAAATGGGTAGAAGATTACTACAAAACAAAAACCCTAAATGAAGATGTAAATGTATTGTATGAATTTTACAAAGAAGGCGACGTTGAAGAAAATGAAATCATAGAACAGTTTGAAAAGACACGTTCTTTTTTAGAAGATCTAGAATTCAAAAACATGCTTTCTGAAGAGGGAGATTCTTTATCTGCAACCATACAAATTACTGCTGGTGCTGGAGGAACTGAAAGCTGTGATTGGGTGGAGATGTTATCCAGAATGTACACAATGTGGGCAGAAAAGCAAGGTTTTAAATTAAAAACACTGAACTACCAAGCAGGTGATGTAGCAGGTATTAAAACAATTACCATAGAAATTGAGGGAGACTATGCCTTTGGTTGGTTAAAGGGAGAAAATGGGGTTCACAGACTGGTTCGTATTTCGCCTTTTGATTCCAATGGTAAACGTCATACTACTTTTGGTTCAGTATATGTTTTTCCTGTAGCAGATGACTCTATAGAAATAGATGTAAATCCTGCAGATATTGAGATTATTACTGCTAGGTCTAGTGGAGCTGGTGGACAAAATGTAAATAAAGTTGAAACAAAAGTTCAATTAACTCATAAACCTACTGGAATACAAATTTCATGTTCTAATTCTCGATCTCAACATGATAATAGGGCCACTGCCATGAAAATGTTAAAATCTCAACTGTATGAAATTGAACTTAAAAAACAGCAAGCGGCAAGGGATGATATTGAAGCAAGTAAATTAAAAAATGAGTGGGGAAGTCAGATACGAAACTATGTAATGCACCCCTATAAATTGGTGAAAGACGTTCGAACAGCTCACGAAACAGGAAATGTTGATGCAGTAATGGACGGTAATATCAATCCGTTTTTAAAATCTTATTTAATGTTAAACGGACAAAAAAATCCGACTTAACCTTCCAAAAAATCATTTTATGATAAAAATATACCACAATCCACGTTGTTCTAAATCTAGAAAAGGCGTAAAAATTTTAGAAAATTCAAAACAAAATTTTGAAACGATCTTTTACCTAGTAAATATTCCCACAGAAAGTGAATTGAGAGAAATTATCGATTTACTTAAAATTTCGCCCATAGAATTGGTAAGAAAAAATGAGAAAATTTGGAAAGAACATTTTAAAGGAATTGATCTATCAGACAATGAAATCATCAAAGCTATGATTGAAAACCCTAAATTAATTGAGCGTCCCATCGTTATTAATAATAAAAAAGCCGTAATTGGAAGACCCCCTGAAAATATTTCTTTCATTCTTTAATATGTTCTTTAACCTTTGTTTAACTATTACTTATTAAATTTAACTAGAACTTTGCAATTAAAATAACACCTATTTATTTTGATCATAAAAAATTGGATTGTTTTATATTGCCTATTCTCGATCACATTATTGTTTGGACAAGAAACCATCAAATCTGAAAGTTTTATTGTTTATGGAACAATATTAGAGATTGAAACAAACCAGCCCCTAGAATATGCAACCATTATTTTAAAGAATACTGAAACACAAAAAATCACAGGAGGAATTACTGATAAACTAGGAAATTTCAACATCCAAACTCCAAAAGGGATTTATGACATAAGTGTAGAATTTATTTCTTTTAAAACAAAGAAATTTCATTTACAAAATATTACAGCAAGTAAAAACCTAGGAATCATTAAATTAGAAGAAAATGGAAAGGATCTGGATGAAATTATTGTCATATCAGAAAAATCTACTATAGACCTTCGTTTGGACAAAAAGATCTATAACATTGGAAAAGATATGACTGTAAAAGGAGGAACAGCCTCTGATGTCTTAGACAATGTACCTGCTGTAAATATTGATCCTGAAGGAACTATTAGTCTTCGTGGAAATGAGAGTGTTCGTATCCTAATAGATGGTAAACCCTCTGAATTAATAGGTTTAAACGATGTAAATGCATTAAGACAGTTGCCTTCAGATGCTATAGAAAAAGTTGAAGTGATTACCTCTCCTTCAGCTAGATACGACTCAGAGGGAACAGCCGGAATTATAAATATTATATTGAGAAAAGGAAAAACAAGCGGTTTCAATGGTTCTGCAAATGCAACATTGGGTGATCCCAAAAATTATCAAACGGCGCTAAATTTGAATCTACGATCAAATAAAATAAATTTATTTTCAAATTTAAGTTACAATGATGGTGGTAGTCCTGGAATTTTTGACTCTAATATAACCTATTTAACAAATAAGATTATAGACAGTACAAGGATAGAAAATAGAGTTTATGACAGAAATAGAAAAAGTTTAAATGCTAATGTTGGTCTAGAATATTCTATCAATGAAAGTAGTTCTATCACTGCAAATATTTTCCTAAAAGATTCAAACGAACAAAACATATCATCAAATACAATTGGCTCATTTGATGATTCAGACAATAATCTATATAATTCTATTCGAATTCAAGATGAACGAGAGAAAAATAAAACATCACAGTTTTCTCTTAATTATGTAAATAATTTTAATAAAAAAGGACAACAATTAACCATAGATATACAACATAGTGAAAGTAGAGAGAACGAGTCTGCTGTTATTACAGATATCTATCCTGAAACAACTGCTACAGACAGATTTTCTGAAAAGCAATTGATACAATCTGATTATATTTTACCCATTGGAGAAAACGCTCAATTTGAAATGGGATATCGTGGTAATTTTGAAAACTTAATTGCAGATTATGTAGTAATTGCTCCAAATTTGGACCCAAGATTTAATCCCTCAAATAAGTTAGATTTCGTCCAAAAAATAAATGCTTATTACACGCAATTTGGTAATAAAGTAAACAATTTCACCTATCTATTGGGCATGCGAGTTGAAATGACTCAAATTGATATTAAATTGATAAATTCAAACCAAAATTTTAATAAAAAATACACCAATTTATTCCCAACAGCGAATATTGGTTATAAAATATCAAAAGAAAGAAGTCTTACTTTAGGCTACAACAGAAGACTGAGGAGACCACGTTCTAGAGCATTGAACCCTTTCGAGAACAGAGCAAGTGAAATACTATTTTACAAAGGAAATGTTAATTTAGATCCAACCTATTCAGACTCCTTCGATTTGGGGTATTTAAACAAATGGGAAAAACTAACTTTTAATTCATCTATTTATTATCAACATTCAACAAATAATATTGTTAGAGTTAATAGTCAAGAAATTAGGGTAATTAATGATAAAGAAACAAGTATTATAGTAAGAGTACCTATTAATCTAGCCTCAGAAGACCGGGTTGGTTTTGAGTTTACAACAAATTATACTGCCAACAATAGAGTAAAACTATCTGGTAGTTTTAACTTCTTTCAATTTGAGACAAAAGGAGAATACTCATACGATACAACCAATCCAATTACCAACACTACTAGTACAATTTCTCAAAATTTTGATGCTAAAAATACTTCTTGGTTTACCCGTTTTGATGCTAAAATAACATTTCCTTGGGAGATTCAATCACAAACTAGAATCTTGTACACAGGACCAAGAAATGATGCTCAAAGTGAGGTAGATGGTTTGCTTTCAGTGAATTTAGCTTTTAGCAAAGATCTTTTCAAAAGGAAAGCAACTCTTGTTTTAAATATTAATGATTTATTCAATTCAAGAAAATACAATTTCAAAAACTATGCACCTAGTAAGGAAAATCCAACGAATATATCGGATCAAACGTATCAAAGAAGAATTCGTCAAATTTCTCTGAATTTTTCCTACCGATGGAATCAAAAAAAGAAAATAAAAAAAAGAAATTCTGATGAAATAAATGATTTTTAATTATTCTTTCAAATTATTCTTTGAACCTTATCTTGTCTTTAAGATGATTTTTCTCTAAAATTATTACCACAAAAAAAATCTCATCCAAAAAATTGAATGAGATTTGTATTTTTATTTTTTTTAAAACTACTTTCCTTCAGCAGCTTTTTTAGCTTCATTTTTTAATTTCATGTTTTCCCAAATAGTTCCTCCAATCCAATAAGGTACTACAAATGTCAATAAGAAAATTAACAACCAAAAACCAGCTGTAAAAATAAACATAAATAAAACTAAACCTGAAAATTGTGAAAAATCTAACATCGTTTTGAATTGAAAAATTAATATCACAAAAATAATACTTATTTTTAAAAATCAACTATTAAAAAATAAATACTTTTCTAAAAATGACACCAATGAACTTCATCTAATCATAGTTTTTTGTAATTTTGTTTTATCTAAAATTTATATCATAATTATGAAATATAGAATTGAAAAAGACACTCTTGGACAAGTAAATGTTCCTGCAGATAAATATTGGGGAGCACAAACAGAGCGTTCTCGTAATAACTTTAAAATTGGTGATGCAGCATCTATGCCGCTTGAGATCGTATATGGTTTTGCTTATTTAAAAAAAGCAGCCGCATACACAAATGCAGATTTAGGTGTTTTAACTACAGAAAAAAGAGATTTAATTGCGAAAGTGTGTGATGAAATTTTAGCGGGTGAATTAGATGATCAATTTCCTTTGGTAATTTGGCAAACAGGTTCTGGTACTCAATCTAACATGAATGTTAATGAAGTAATTGCTAACAGAGCTCATGAAATTGCTGGAAAAATTATTGGTCAAGGAGAAAAAACAATACAACCCAATGATGACGTCAATAAATCGCAATCATCTAATGATACATTTCCAACAGGAATGCATATTGCGGCCTACAAAAAAATTATAAAAACTACAATTCCTGGTATCACGCAATTAAGAGATACCTTAAAAGCAAAATCAGAAGCGTTTAAAGATGTTGTAAAAATAGGGCGCACGCATCTAATGGATGCTACGCCATTAACATTAGGACAAGAATTCTCTGGTTATGTAGCGCAATTAAATTTTGGTTTAAAAGCATTAAATAATACGTTGGAACATTTATCTCAATTGGCTTTGGGAGGTACAGCTGTAGGTACAGGATTGAATACTCCAGCTGGATATGATGTTTTGGTTGCAAAATATATTGCTAAATTTACAGAAATGCCTTTTGTAACTGCTGAAAATAAATTTGAAGCTTTGGCTGCACATGATGCTCTAGTAGAAACACATGGAGCATTAAAACAGATAGCCGTTTCTTTAAATAAAATTGCCAATGATATTAGAATGATGGCTTCAGGACCAAGATCAGGAATTGGAGAGTTAATTATTCCAACAAATGAACCCGGAAGTTCTATTATGCCTGGAAAAGTCAATCCTACCCAAGCAGAAGCAATAACCATGGTTTGTGCACAAGTAATGGGAAATGACGTTGCTGTTACTATTGGTGGCACTCAAGGACATTACGAACTCAATGTTTTTAAACCTATGATGGCTGCTAACGTTCTACAATCTGCTCAATTAATTGGAGACGCTTGCGTTTCTTTTGATTTAAATTGTGCTGTGGGTATCGAACCAAATCATGCAAAAATTACAGAATTAGTAAATAATTCTCTAATGTTAGTAACTGCTCTAAACACCAAAATAGGCTATTATAAAGCAGCAGAAATAGCAAATACTGCCCATGCAAACGGAACTTCGTTAAAAGAAGAAGCAGTGCGTTTAGGACATGTTACAAAAGAACAATATGATGAATGGGTGAAGCCAAAAGAGATGACTAGCGGCTTAAAGTAAAAACATAAAGTTTAAAGTATCTAAAAAGCTGCATCCTCCATGCAGCTTTTTTGGCTAAAATAAATTTTACTATATAAAGATAGATCTGCCTTTCCTAGGTTTTATATTTATAAAAATTTCTGAATAAGGTTATAATTCATAAGTTAAAAAAAACTAAATGAAAAAAAAGTGATTTTTTTTTTTAAATAAATTAAAAGTGAGATTTAGGGAGAAATTAGCTAAATTGATTCCATGAAAAAATACGCTTATCTATTTTTAAGAATCATTACAGTAGATTTATGTATGTTTGTCAATGTCAATTTAATCATTTTTTATGACTCAATTATTCATCAATATTAAAGAATTAGTTCAAGTCAGAGATGAGTCAGTAAAAAAAGTTTCTGGCTCTGAAATGAGTATTTTACCAACTATTAAAAATGCTTTTTTATTAATCAAAGACGAATTAATTTCTGATTTTGGCGCAATGAATGAACTCCCAAATTATTCTATTGATAAAACCATAGATTGTTCAGGTAGAATGGTATTTCCCTCATGGTGTGATTCTCATACTCATATTGTTTATGCAGATAATAGAGAACAAGAATTTAAGGATAGAATTAAAGGTTTTTCGTATGAAGAAATTGCCAATAATGGTGGAGGTATTTTAAATTCTGCAAAAAAGTTAAATAAAATTTCTGAGCAAGATTTATATCAACAATCTTCAAAAAGGTTGGAAGAAGTGATTTCTCTTGGCACCGGTGCGATTGAAATAAAATCTGGCTACGGACTGACCGTGAATGCTGAATTAAAAATGTTACGTGTCATTAAAAAATTAAAACAAAATTATGATATTCCAATAAAAGCAACTTTTCTAGGAGCACATGCAATTCCAAAAAAATTTAAAAATAATAAAGAAGGGTATATCCATCTAATAATTGATGAAATGTTACCTAAGATCGCGAATGAAAATTTAGCAGATTTTATAGATATCTTCTGTGAAACAGGTTATTTTTCTGTAACTGATACTGATAAAATTCTAACAGCAGCAAAACAATATAATTTAATTCCTAAAATACATGTAAATCAATTTAATAGCATTGGAGGTATTGAAATTTCTGCTAAACACAATGCGATATCTGTAGATCATTTAGAGATTTTATCCGCTAGAGATTTAGAAATTTTAAAAATTTCAAACTCAATTCCAGTTGTTCTTCCTTCTTGTTCTTTTTTTTTAAATATCCCTTATGCATCGGGAAGAAAGATGATTGACAATGGTTTAGCTTTGGCAATTGCTTCAGATTACAACCCTGGTTCTTCTCCGTCAGGAAACATGAATTTTGTTATCTCTACAGCATGTATAAAAATGAATATAACACCAGAAGAAGCTATTAATGCTGCAACCATTAACGGAGCCTATGCAATGAATTTATCTCAAAAAGTGGGAAGTATTACAAAAGGGAAATTTGCGAACTTCTTTATCTCAAAAGAAATACCTAGTTTTAATTTTATTCCATATAATTTTGGAAGTAGCTCAATAGAAACTGTTTATACAAAAGGAAAAAAACAATAAGTTAATAATACTTTTTAATTATTTTTTTAATTTCATAAAACGAATAACTTTTGAAAAAAGATTCTTGTTTTTTTCATTTTCATGATATCCATCACTATACTTTCCATATCCGTAACCATAACCATAACCGTAATTATTAGTAACAAAAAAATCATTTAATACGAAGCTAATATTAGTAACTTCTTTGTTTTTATATTTATCATCTATCATTTTCATCATTCCTTTTTCAGAATAATCTTGTCTAACCACATAAATAATTGCATCTGCATATTTAAATAACTCTAAAGCATCTGAAACTATTCCTACTGGAGGTGTATCAATAACAATATAATCATATCTTTCTTTGAGACTTTTAATCATTGAATCAGTAGTATCATTTAATAAAAGCTCTGAGGGATTGGGCGGAACTGGGCCGGACAAAATAATATCTAAATTTGGTATTTTACTAGAAATTATAGTTTCATCTAAAGTCTTTTGATTTATGAGGTGATTGACAACACCAGAGTCATTTGGTAAATCAAAATCGTCATAAATTTTTGGCTTTCGTAAATCTAAACCAATCAAAATTGTTTTCTTTCCACTCAAAGCAAAAACGGATGCCATATTGATAGAAATCATTGTTTTTCCTTCACCACTTACCGAAGATGTTACCAATAATGTTTTAGATTCAACTTTCTCAGCATTTTTAAACAAAAATTTAATATTGGTTCGAATAGCTCTAAATGACTCTGAAACAGAAGATTTCGGCTTAGTATAAACTGCCAGATTATGATTGTCTGTATTTTTACCAACAACTCCAAGAACAGGAATAACATAATTATTTTGAATTTCTTCAACAGAATGAATTTTATTGTCTAATAGCTCTCTAACAATGATGAAAAAAAACGGAATAATACACCCTAACATTAAACCAACTAAATAATTAAATTGTTGATTTGGGTAATTAGGCTCTTCGCCCAAATCTTTCGCTTTATCAATTATTTTAATATCCGATATATTGGCAGCAATTGCTGTACCAGCCTCATAACTCTTCTGTTTTAGATAGTTGTAATTCGCTTCCGAAATTTCAAAATTTCTTTGATATTTTAATAATCCTTGCTCTCTTGATGGCAATTGTTTTAATTTGGAATTAGAAATTAAAAGTCTTTTCTTTAACTTATTGATTTTATCGTCATTTATGAATTTTAAATTTACTATGTTTTCGATTAAATTATTTTTAACAGTAGCAATCTCAGTATTCAAAACCCTCAACCCTGGATAGCTTTCTGTGACCATCGATTTTAATCGCAATCTTAAAGTTGACTTTTGAATTAGAATTGTAATCCCTTCAGCTATTTTTGTATCTTGAATTTTAATTAAAGCAGGTACAGGAATACCATCTACATATTGATTGTGTGTTAAAATATAAATTTTTAATTTTTTTAAGTAATTGTTATATTCTGTTAGCTCCTTTTTCTGTTTTTCTAGTTCAAGTATTTCGTCATATAACTGAGAACCCTCAAGAGATAAATCAAAAATATTATAACGCTCTTTATAAATTCCGATCTCCTTTTCTATTTTATTTAAACTATCTTTTTCTATTGCAAAAAGTTCGTCAATATACTTTTTAGTATTGATGGCATATTGTATCTTTTGCTCCTGTTTATCTTCACCAAGTATTTTTACAGTTGCGTTTAAATAATCTACGATTCTATTTTTATTGGGCCCGCTCATAGAAAGTGATAAAAGAGAAGCTGCGTCGGTAATTTCTTTTACACTTATATCTTTGAATGCGCCAACTGTATCATCGAAATCCTGAAAACTAATAAAATAAATTTTTCCAATTTTCAATAAATTATTTTTTTGAAGAGAAAAATTTAAAAAAGGAGTTTCAATAACTTCATCTATGTCAAACTCCTTTGAAAAACTAGGTTCTGAAGATGAATATTTAGATATAATATTTGTATCATAATTTATCAAATTATCTGGCTCATCACTATTAAAATCAAAAGATAATTTTAAAGTATTCTTCCCTACAATTTCTATTTTTAAAAGTTTATTTAGTAATTGTGGTTTATCTGTTTGCAGCTTAACTGTAAAAGGTGTGTGCCCATATATATCCTCATTTCTGTACTCACCTTCTTTGAGATAGCTTACAAAAAAACTTGTTTTTTTAACTACTTTTTCATTGTGGGATCTAGAATTTAAAATTACCTTAATGCTTTCTATTTCATCGCTTGCTCCTCCCCAATTAAAAGCAATATTAGTACCCGTAGAAAACAATGGGTTATTCTCTTCTTTTATAGAAATTATAGTGCTTAACGTATATTTTTTTTGTTTGTAGCCATTCAAGAAATTGGCTATAATTAAAGCAGTAAGGATCGTTATAGAAAAAAGTTTCCAATATGATATTAATTTTAAAATATAAAATCTTAAATCTATATGATCTTTAGCATTTGGTATCTTAAAATTTTTTTTATAATTCATAAAGACTATAAGTTTCTGGCTAAAATAAAAGTAGAAGTTAATAATGTAAAGATTGATATTACTGTTGAAAGAGTCTGTAAACCAGTAGTTCCAGTACCCCAAGATTTTTGTTTTAAGGGAATGACATTAATAATATCGTTAGATTTAATATAAAAAACATCTGAGTTAAAAGCATTTATATCTGTTAAATCAATAAGAAACTTTTCAGTACCCGAAATTGAATTTCTTATCACTTCTACTTTCTTTCTATTACCAACAATTGAAATATCACCGGAGTTTGCAATTGCATCAATAATAGAAACTTTGTTTTGAAAAACTACTTTTAACCCAGGTTCTGAAACTTCTCCAATAACAGTATATCGAATACCCGATAATTTAACTGATACAAAAATATCTTCACTATTTTTTATAAACTTCTTTAATTTTTTTTCAATTTTTTTTCTAACTTCCGTGGTGGTGTATCCCAAAACATTTATTGTTCCTAAAATTGGCATTCTTATATTGCCATAAATATCAATACTATAATCTGAAAGGTAACCGTTTTCTATTGAATAATTTTGATTTCCAGAATTTTGCTTGTTAAAAATTGCAACTAACTTTTCCTCATTAGAAATAATATCAATATTCAATAAGTCATCAACTTGTAATTTGTATGGAATATCATTTATTCTTTTTAATTCTTTTTTCTGAATTGGATTTCCTTGTAAATAAATTAAGTCTTTACCAGAGACACATGAAAAAAGAATAAAGAATAATAAGAATAGTAAAAAATACTTTTTCATTTTCATTTTATTTTTATCTTCAATAATTACAAATACACTTTTTAAAAGTGGTGTGCTATAATTTTGTTTTATTTTCGCATTTTATTAAATATGAGCTTTAGAATCATCGAGTATATAAAATTTCTTTCAAAATCTTCAAATCAGCATGGGGTGCATTCTCCTTTTGTATATAATATAGTAACGCACTGTTTTTATAAAAAAATAAATCTCAATCAATTGGCGATTTTTTCAAACATTAAAAAACAAATATTAAATTCTAAAAAAACGATTCTCGTTAATGATTTAGGCTCTGGTTCTAGAATTTTGAAAACAAATAAACGGGAGATATCTAAGATAGGAAAAATAGCTGGCATTTCAAAAAAAAAGGCAGCTATATTAATTCGCTTGGTTGACTATTTTAAGCCCTCAAATATTTTAGAAATAGGTACCTCTGTTGGTTTAAGTACTTCTGCTATTAAAATTGGTAATGATAAATCTAACATTACCACACTAGAGGGATGTCTGGAAACAAGTAAAATAGCCGAAAATTTATTCAAAGAGCAAAAATTTAATAACATTCATATAATTACCGGTGATTTTAAAGACACCATCAAAAAAGCAATAAAAGAGAAGCAATTTGATTTTATTTATTTTGATGGAAATCATACAAAAAAAGACACCTTAAAATATTTTAAAGATTGTTTATTCACAATAAAAAATGAATCTATTTGGGTTTTTGATGATATTTATTTGAATCAAGAAATGAAACAAGCTTGGTCTGAAATAAAAAAACATCCAAAAGTTAGGGTTACTGTTGATATTTTTCATTGGGGAATCGTATTTTTTAAAAAAGGACAAGCTAAAGAACATTTTAAGATCAGAGTTTAACAATTTTTTAGAAAATAATCGTTGTAACTTTGAACTCTTCAATCTTGAAACTCAAAAAAAATGAAAATATATACAAAAACAGGCGATACTGGTACCACTGCTCTTTTTGGAGGAACAAGGGTTAAAAAATACAATTTACGGATTGAAAGTTATGGAACCGTAGATGAACTTAATTCATATATTGGTTTGATAAAAGACCAAGATATTAGTGATATTAATAAAAGCTATTTACTACAAATCCAGAATGAATTGTTCACATTAGGAGCAATGCTTGCAACTCCTCCTGAAAAAGAAACACTGAAAAATGGAAAACAAAGATTAAATATTCCAAAAATTGATGAAACTTCAATTCTATCTTTGGAAAAAAAAATAGATAAAATAGATGAAGAGCTTCCTCAAATGACACATTTTATTCTTCCTGGTGGTCATCAAGCTGTGTCATTCTGTCACATAGCAAGATGTGTTTGTAGGCGCGCTGAACGATTATCTGTAGAACTGAATGATCAAGAAAAAATTAATACCAATATAATTATATACTTAAACCGTCTCTCTGACTATCTTTTTATGTTGGCACGAAAGTTGTCTAAAGACCTATTAGTAGAGGAAATTAAGTGGATTCCCGAAAAAAAATAATAAGTTCTTTTTTTATCGATTTTGTTAATTTATAAATTTTATTTCACAATTAAAACATTGATTTTAAGCAGGTAATGAAATTTAAACGTTCAATAACAGTAAATTTCACAAAAAAGACTTGCATAATTGCGTAAAAAAATTATTTTTGCACAAAATAAACAACAAGAAATGTATTGGACGTTAGAATTAGCATCTTATTTAGCAGATGCACCTTGGCCAGCAACCAAAGATGAGTTAATAGATTATGCTATTAGAACTGGAGCTCCTTTAGAAGTAGTAGAAAATCTACAAGATATTGAAGATGAGGGAGATTCATATGACTCAATTGTTGAGATTTGGCCAGATTATCCAACTGAAGATGATTATCTTTGGAATGAGGATGAATATTAAATACAGCAAAAATATAAAGTCTCTAAAGAGGCTTTTTTTTTTTCATGTATTCGAGAACATTTCTTTTAGCAAAATAAAAATTGAATCTCAATTGAAATAACACAGTTACGTAAGTAACTGAAAAAACATATAAAATGAATATTTTAAATTCAGTTATTAAACTTTTTGTGGGTGATAAGCAACAAAAGGATTTAAAAGGATTACAACCAATAGTAACAGATGTAAAAAAATTCGAAATCGAATTTTCTAAACTCTCTAATGATGAACTTCGAGAGAAAACAATCGCGTTTAAAAATAAAATTAAATCTGCTACAAAAGAGTTTAATGATCAAATTACTGCTTTAGAAATCGAAGCAAAAACAGCAGAAATAGACCGTCAAGAAGACATTTACTCTGAAATAGACACTTTAAAAGATAAAGCGTATACAATTTCTGAAGATACCCTAATTGAAATTATGCCAGAAGCTTTTGCCGTGGTAAAAGAAACGGCAAAACGTTTTGTTGAAAATGAAGAAATTGAAGTTACTGCAACTCCTTACGATAGAGAATTATCTGCAGAAAGAGAAAATATTACTTTAGAAAATGATAAAGCATTTTGGGCTAATTCTTGGGACGCAGCTGGAAAACCCGTTACTTGGGATATGGTTCATTACAATGTACAATTAATTGGTGGTTCTGTGCTCCATCAAGGAAAGGTTGCAGAAATGATGACTGGTGAAGGAAAAACATTGGTTTCTACTTTACCTGTTTATTTAAATGCATTGACAGGAAATGGGGTTCACTTAGTTACTGTAAATGATTATTTAGCAAAGCGTGATAAAGCATGGATGGGACCAATTTTTGAGTTTCATGGGTTTACTACAGACTGTATCGATTACCATCAACCAAATTCTGATGCTCGAAGAAAAGCCTATAACGCAGATATTACCTATGGAACAAATAATGAGTTTGGATTCGATTATTTACGTGATAACATGGCGAGTTCTAAAGATGATCTAGTTCAAAGAGCACCAAATTATGCCATTATTGATGAAGTAGATTCTGTTTTAATTGATGATGCTAGAACTCCGTTAATAATCTCAGGAGCAGTTCCACAGGGAGACAGACACGAATTTAACGAATTAAAACCTCTAGTCGCTAATTTAGTTACCTTACAAAAACAACATTTGGTAGGTGTTTTGGCAGAAGCTAAAAAA
The DNA here is from genome assembly GCA_029245665.1 of Polaribacter sp. GTDB lineage: Bacteria > Bacteroidota > Bacteroidia > Flavobacteriales > Flavobacteriaceae > Polaribacter. The sequence goes on from JAQWOW010000029.1 coordinate 15,945, forward strand.
TTAATTAAAGAAGGTGATGACAAAGAAGGTGGATTCTTATTGTTAAGAGTTTATAGAGGTTTGCCTAAAAACAAAGCTTTAATTAAGTTTTTATCACAAGAAGGGATAAAACAAATCTTGCAAAAAACAGAAAATATCTACATGCAAGACAACAACAAGTTAATGCCAGAAGTTGATAAGGACTTATGGTTTGTTGTTGAAGAAAAAAATAATCAAATTGATTTAACTGATAAAGGAATTGCAGATTTATCTAAAAAAACAGCGAATGAAAACTTCTTTATTCTTCCAGATATTGGAGTTAAAATTGGTGAAATTGATACTTCAGAAATTAGTTCTGAAGAAAAGGCTTCTCAAAAAGAAGAACTGTACAAAGACTTCAGTATCAAAAGTGAACGAATTCATACAATGAATCAACTTTTAAAAGCATATACTGTTTTTGAAAAAGATGTTGAATATGTTGTAATGGAAAATAAAGTAATGATCGTTGACGAGCAAACTGGACGTATTATGGACGGTCGCCGATATTCAGATGGGTTACACCAAGCAATTGAAGCAAAGGAAAATGTAAAAATTGAAGATGCAACTCAAACTTTTGCTACAGTTACATTACAAAATTACTTTAGAATGTATAGAAAACTGTCTGGTATGACAGGAACTGCTATTACTGAAGCTGGTGAATTGTGGGAAATCTACAAATTAGATGTCGTAGAAATACC
>JAQWOW010000041.1 GCA_029245665.1 Polaribacter sp.
TAGCCAATAACTCATCGTGTTTTCCTTGCTCTACAATTTTACCTTTTCGTAATACCAAAATTTTGTCGGCTTTTTGAATGGTTGATAATCTGTGCGCAATGACTAAAGAAGTTCTATTTAGCATCATTTTTTCTAAAGCAACCTGAACCAATTGTTCAGATGCTGTGTCTAAAGCAGAAGTAGCTTCATCTAAAATCATTATTGGTGGATTCTTTAAGACGGCTCTAGCAATAGATAATCGTTGTTTTTGTCCGCCAGAAAGCGTATTTCCACCATCACCAATATTTGTACTGTAGTTATGTGGTAAATTTTGAATAAATTCATCAGCATTTGCTATTTTACATGCTTCTAGTATAGCTGTGTCAGTTGCTTTTTGGGTTCCTAGCTTGATGTTATTTGCAATGGTATCATTGAATAAAATGGAGTCTTGTGAAACGATTCCCATTAAATTTCTTAAAGATTTTTTTGTAATATTTTTAATATTTTCTCCATCAATTAAAATTTCACCTTTATTAACATCATAAAAGCGCGTAATTAAATTCGCTAAAGTAGATTTTCCGCTACCAGATTCCCCAACTAAAGCAATTGTTTCACCTTTGCTGAGCATCAATGAAAAATTTTCTAAAACATACTCATTTTTATACTTGAATGAAATATTTTTGAACTCTATCTGACTTTCAAAACTCTTTTTTACAATGGCATTCGGTTTGTCTTTAATACTGTTTTTCGTATTTAAAACTATCATGATTCTTTCGGCAGAGGCTTCCCCTTTTTGAATGTTGTAAAATGTAGTTGTGATGGATTTAATAGGGTTTAAAACAGTGTAAAATAGTACAATATATCCAAAAAATTCATCTGGTCGGAGCGCACTTGTTTTAGATAAAACTTCCGTTCCTCCATACCAAAGAATTGCAATAATGGTTGCAGAACCTAAAAATTCACTCATTGGAGAGGCCAATGTTTTTCTGTGAAAAACACTCGTCATTAACTGTTTAAAATTGAATGTAGATGTATTGAATTTATTTTCAATAACTTTTTCTGCATTAAATCCTTTGATAATTCTTAAACCAGTAAGTGTCTCTTCTATAAAAGATAGAAAATTACCAGTTTCTTTTTGTGCTTTCAATGAGTTCGCTTTTAATTTTTTACTAATTGATGAAATAATAAACCCAGAAACTGGGAGTAAAATAAAGACAAATAGTGTGAGCTTTAAGCTCATGAAAAGCATGATAGTTATTGAAATGATTACCGTTAAAGGTTCTCTAACGATAGTTTCTATAGAAGTTAAAATCGAATTTTCCACTTCTTGTACATCTGAAGTCATTCGAGCGATAATGTCTCCTTTTCTTTTTTCAGTAAAGTAGGCTATCGGTAATTCTATTATTTTTCTGTAGAGTTTATCTCTAAGATCTTTGACAATTCCTGTTCTTAAAAAGGTAATGACATAAGAGGCTAAATACCGAAATAAATTTTTTAAAAAAAATAATGATAGCGCTAAAAGACAAATAAATACAAGAGTGTTAATTTCTCCGTTATTTTCAATCCTTTGAGATATAAAATAATAAAAACTATCTTTTAAAAAGTCTCCAATTTTTGAAATCCCCTCAAAAATTGGTTCTTTGGTAATTCTTTGTTCTTTCCCAAAAAGAATGCCTAAAACTGGAATAAAAGCAAGTACAGACAACACATTAAAAACAGCATACAGAATATTAAAAAGAATATTTAGAACAGTAAATTTCCTGTATTTCTTTTCATATTTTAAGATGTCTTTAAAATATCCCATTAATTCAAATTCATTTCTTTGATAATACGTTGAATTTTAGCATCTAATTCTGTTTCAATACGATCAGCATCTTTAGCAAGATCTAAACTTGCATTAACACTAAAATAGAATTTTATTTTTGGTTCTGTTCCACTCGGTCTAGCAGCAATTCTTGTTCCAGATTCTGTTTGGTAAATGAGCACATTAGATTTCGGTAAATTTATTTTTGTACTTTTTCCTGTTATCAAGTTTTTTCTTGTTGATGCTTGATAGTCAGAAAGAGATTCTATTTTTTCTCCATCAATTTCTGTCAATGGATTGTTGCGCATATCACTCAACATTTTCTGAATTTCTGCAGCGCCATCCATTCCTTTTTTTGTAATTGATATCAAGTGCTCTTTGTAAAATTTATGCTCCATATAAATCGCCAGTAACTCTTCATAAAAAGAGCTTCCTTCTTGTTTTGCGTATGCGGCAACCTCACAAGCTAACAGCGTTGCCGTTACGGCATCTTTATCTCTTACAAAACCTCCAACCATGTATCCAAAACTTTCTTCACCACCACCAATAAAATCTAATTCTGGGAAGTCTTTCACCATTTTAGCAATCCATTTAAAACCTGTTAAACCAACTTTGGTTTCAACATTATAATTGGCAGCAACATCATTAACTAATTCAGTAGAAACAATGGTAGATCCTATAAATTGCTTTCCATTAATTTTTTTCTCTTCTTTCCATTTTTTTAATAAGAAATTAGTCATAACAACCATTGTTTGGTTCCCATTCATCAATTTCATATTTCCATTGGTATCTCTAATTGCAACTCCTAATCGATCACAATCTGGGTCAGTACCAATAACAATATCAGCTCCAATCTTATCGGCCAAATCAGTTGCCATTTGTAAGGCTTCAGGCTCTTCTGGGTTTGGCGATTTTACAGTAGGAAAATCACCATTAGGTACTCTTTGTTCTTCTACAATATGAACATCAGTATAACCAGCCTTTGCCAATGCATCTGGCACAGATACTATAGAGGTTCCGTGTAAAGGTGTAAAAACAATTTTCAAATTTTTTCTATCAATGGTGTCTGATAAAGAACCATTGATTACAGAAGCATCAATAAAAGCATCGTCTACC
>JAQWOW010000046.1 GCA_029245665.1 Polaribacter sp.
TTGAATGCGCTCTGCATTAAAATGAGTTTTCAGATGCTCTTTTGTAATTTTTAACGCTTTGTACAAGACTTCGTGATTAAAAATACGATCATCACCCAATTCATAATAAAATGGAGTAAGTTGATAGTACAATGAAGCATAGGCTCCTGCTCCGTATGAGTTTGGATTGGTAATTCTATCCCAATTTTTAATATCTGTCAACAATACACTTACCTCAGGGTAATCTGCTGCTTTCATCTCAAACAAAGGGTTTAAATCCATATAATTATACTGCAACGGTGTTGGTAATTGATGGTCGTATTTAATACGTTTAAAACGGCTGTAATCTATGAGTTCTTGTTCTTCTAACAACTTTAATAGTCTAGTAGAGCGATTATTATCGTAAGTTTCAAAGTTCATTTCTTTTGCAAAATTTTCTGCTATAGGATTGTCTGTCTCTCCAGAGGATTTAAACGGACTATGGTTGGCATTGTATACAAAGCCAGAAGAAGGTTTTACAACCTGAGGCAAATCTTTTATGTCATAATAGCGATCCCAAAGAGTTTTGCGGGTATTTCCAGGAACAACATCGGTCCAATCATACCCTTTTGCTCTGATAGGAATTTTACCATTAGAGATATAAAAAATGGTATCATTTCGATCTGCGTACCCAATATTGTAACCAGGTAGTGCTTTCATCTCTAAGGCTTTATAAAATGCTGAAAAATTAGTAGCCTTATTCATTTTCCACCACTGTTCTATCGCATTAATATTAGTTGTACTTGGTGTTCTAACTGCATATACTCCTGTCTTATTTTTTAGAGTAGGTCCATAAATACTTTTATAGAACTTTTTCCTAATTGGGATGTTCATTCCAAGAAATTTTAGGGTAAGCCTTGCTTTGAATTTTTCTAGTTTGTAAAGTTTTCCATCTACTACATAAACATCTTTTTTCTTTGGATGCATTTCTAGTGCAAATACATCAGCTTTATCGGGATAGTTTACGGTATGTGTCCACCCTAAAAATTCGTTAGCACCAGTAAGTAAGCATGGGGTTCCAGGAAATGCTGCCCCAATAATATTAGTACCTTCTTTACTTACTAAATGTGCTTCGTACCAGGAAGTAGGTCCCTCTAAAGGTTGGTGAGTATTAATCGCTAAGAAGGTTTCATCTGAACCAGTTCTACTTCTGCTAATGGCAATTAGATTTGACCCATTGACATCTTGTTCAATTTGATAAGGCCAAGACAGACTGTTATTTACAATACCTCTAACTAGTTTATCAGCACCATTTGAAATAAATAATTGCAGCTGGGTATACCGTAACAATTTTTTGGCTGTGAGCGGAAACAGCTTTTTCTCAAGAATCTCCTCTGGGTGTTTTTTGGCGAATGCATTTAGTCCTCCTACAAATCCGTCAACAAGTGCAATGAATTTTTTATCGAGTGTGTCATAATATTCGTTGACCGTTTCTTCAGACTGGATTAATTGTGTTAAAAAATCAGCACCAGCCCCCCTTAAACCAATAAGCTTACCTAACAATCCGTTCCCTGCAAGATAAGCTTCTTGTATGAGTTTAAAGTGGTCTTCTGCCTGAACCCATGCAAAACCATAAGCAACTTCTGGATCAGTGGCTGCATAGATATGAGGCACACCGAAATCATCTCTCACAATCTCAATATTGTCAGGATTTATCTGAGAATAACTTTTAAAACTGATGCTTGAGAGGAAGAGGATGTAAACTAATTTTTTCATAAGATTGTTTCTGCAAAAATACTACTTTCAAATACAATTATAATTTGCAGTAAATTTTATTAAAATGGATATGATAAGGACAACAAATTAGTGCAGTATAAACAAATCATATCCCATTTTTCTTTATTTAAACTTTATCGAAGTGTTCTTAGATATTCCCCAATAAAAAAACGCCATTTGTGAATGGCGTTTTTTTATTGAAGTTATAGGAATCTTAAAGCTTAGCTTCGTTCCAAAGCTCGTTAGATTTTACTATTTTTCCGTCATCATTAAATCTGTGATTTAACATTACAGGAATTGTAATTAATTCATTATTCGATTTACGTTTTAAAGTAAGTCTCCACCAAGATTGAACATAATTTGCTTGAGATTCAAATTCATAATACTTTATCCATTTATTATCTAAACTTTCTATAGAAAAATTATTTAAAAACTCAGCTTGCATTGCTTTAAACTGTTCCATACTAAGAGCTTCGCTATCCCAATCATTGAACAGACCGTCAAATTTAGCATCAGCAGTAAAAGCTTCAAAAAAATGATCTAAGTTGCCATATTGTAATGCGTGAATTGCTTTTCTTACAGTATTGATATTTGGATGGTTAGAATATATTGTTCCATCACTTAACTCTTTCCTACTTCTCCAGCTTTCACTAAAAGGGTTTTGATTCATATACAAACGAACGAAGCCAATCTTATTTTCAGGAGTTACAACATATTGTGCGTGTCTTGGCTGACTGAATTTCACACCTGTTTTTCCTCCAACTCCCGACATTACTTCCCAAGCATAAACCCAAGTCATTTTTTTAAAGTTTTCATCTTTATATTCTACAGCGTCAGGATAAGCATTAGCACCACACTTTAAAGAAAAATATCTATTGCTAGTATTCCAATTATTAATATTTTGAATAAATTCTTCTTTGGTAAATGGCTCAGCGTCTTTATTCATTCCATCACCATTTATGCCCTTAAAACCATCCGCTATTAAATCATCTAGCTTTTCGAGATCATTTTGGTTAACTGCTGCATACATTTCATTGATGACATTAATAGCCGGATGCTCTTTATAAACATTTCCATTTTTCTTTTTTTGAGCAAATACTATCGTACTTGCTACAATAAGTAACATTGTTAATTTTGTTTTCATTGTCTTTTGTAATATTAGTTGTTAATAAAAAGTGAAAATATAAATTTATTTTATATTATTTATAAAATTAATAGTTTTTTTTAAAATTATATTGATGCATTCTAATTACAGCAATGAACTCTTTTGTAGTATCTTTGATTCGTATACCCAATTATTTTTTTAAAAAAATTATTCATACAATGTTAAAATTATCAAGTATTTTATTGTGCGTACTTTCAATAAGTCTTCTTGGTTATTCACAAACCAAAAAAACTTCTGTAGAATCATTATATGATATTAAAATAGAGGGTATTGATGGAGAAATTATTGATTTAAATTTATACAAAGGAAAAAAAATATTGTTTGTAAATGTAGCATCTGAATGTGGGTTTACATACCAGTACAGAGGCCTTCAAGAGGTTTACTCTAAATACAAAGAGAAACTAGTCGTTATAGGTTTACCATGCAATCAGTTTAATGGTCAAGAACCTGGTTCAGAATTAGAAATAAAAACATTTTGTCGTTTGAATTATGATGTAGATTTTCCATTGACTTCAAAAATTAATGTTAAAGGAAAAAATCAACACAGGTTATACCAGTGGTTAACAATGAAAGTCAAAAACGGAAAAAAGAATTCTTCTGTAAGATGGAACTTTCAAAAATATTTGATAGATGAAAAAGGCCAACTCATAGACGTTTTTTATTCATTTACAAAACCTATGAGTAAAAAAATAATTGCTAAATTAAATTAATTTATTGTCATAAAATAATTTTAAAAAAAATTCTATCTACGATTGTTAGTGCCTCTAGAAGTTTTTATATTTTTTAACTTAGGTATTGAGTTATATCTAAAAATTACTTTCAAATAAGCCTACTATTTGGCATAAAAAAACCCACAACTTTTTATATTGTGAGTTTATTAATTTTTTATAAAATCTATTCAACAAGTACTCTTTCATTTACATAAAAAGTTTGAATTTTCCCATCTACAATCAGTGCATCGTGGACTTGATTCACTTTTACCTCTTTCCCGTCAACAACCAAGGTTACGTCATGACCAGAAGTTACGTACTGTTTTAAGACCCCTTCTTTGGTAGTAAATTCATTTGCTATTGAATATTTG
>JAQWOW010000047.1 GCA_029245665.1 Polaribacter sp.
ACTGAAGCATAAAGAATAAAATAGATAAAATGTGATTGGTTTTAAAAAGATATCTTTAAGAATACGTATTTTCTTATCAATGATTTTATTGGTGTTATTGGCATCAATATTAATTTTAGTAGTTACTATTTATCAATATGATGAACAGACAAAAGATTATAATATTCAACGTTTTGAGCGGAAAGAAGCGACGACAAAGCAAACTATTTATTTAGAATTAAAAAATAAGACGATATATCCTGTTAATACAGAAAATTTAGGAAAAATATTTCAAGAGCGTATTTACGAAATATCTTCTATTAATAAATTAAACATATCAATATATGATTTAAAAGGAAATTTATTAAAATCCTCTATTTCAAGTGCTCTTGAGAAGATTGATATACAGCCAATTCCAGGAAACCTTCTCAGAGAATTGAAACAAAACTCTAACCATAAAATATTAAAAACGAGAGAAGAAGATGGGATTGGTTATCAATCATCATTTTCTTTTATTCATGATTCTAAGTACAAGAGGATAGGAATCTTGGAATTACAATTCACTCAGGATAATTCAGAAATTGAAAAAGAGTTGACAGAATTTATTTTGAGATTATGTTTGGTCTACATTCTGATGTTTTTTATTGCAATTGTATTTGCGTACTTTTTATCTAGTTATATAACAAGGTCTATAAAAGCTATTTCGGATAAAATTCAACAAACACGTTTAACAGAGAGGAATGAAAAGATTATTTTAAATAAGGCAAGTTCTGAGATTGAAATTTTAGTTGAGGCCTATAATAATATGATTGATGAATTGGGGGAAAGTGCTGCTAAATTAGCTAAAAGTGAACGTGAACAAGCTTGGAGAGAAATGGCAAAACAAGTAGCTCATGAAATAAAAAACCCCCTTACACCAATGAGATTAACCGTTCAGAGTTTTGAGAGAACGTTTAATTCTTCAGATGATAAAGCAAAAGATAAATTAAAAGAATTTAGTCAAACTTTAATTCAACAGATAGACGTAATGAGTTCTATTGCCTCTGCCTTCTCTGATTTTGCAAAAATGCCAATTCAAAAGAAAGAACAAATAGAAATAATTAGTGTGATAAAATTTGCACTTGATATTTTTTCAGAAGAATACATAAAATACCATCCTGAAGAAGAAGAATTGTATGCCAATCTTGATAAAACACAATTGATTAGAGTCATAACGAATCTAGTTAAAAATGCCATTCAGGCCACTGAAAATCAAGAAAACCCTATTGTTGAAGTGAAAGTGTCATCTGAAGAAAAAAATTTAATAATTTCTGTTTCCGATAATGGAAAAGGAATTTCTGAAGATTTAAAAGAGCTTATTTTTGAGCCTAAATTTACCACAAAAACAAGTGGTATGGGATTAGGCTTAGCAATGATAAAGAATATAATTGAAGCCTATGATGGTTCTATTTCATTTTCTTCTGAGGAAGGAATCGGGACGGTCTTTAAGGTAGTTTTAACCAAAGCATAAAATACTAAATAATGACTTTCAAAAATATATTACTGTCTAAAAAAGATCGTTTGGCACAAATAACGATTCATAGACCAAAAAAACTAAATGCCCTTAACAAAGATACTATTGTTGAGCTAAGCAGCGCTTTTGAAGCATTAGAAGAGGATACAAATACGAAAGTAATTATTCTAACGGGTAGTGGTGAGAAAGCTTTTGTTGCGGGAGCAGATATCTCTGAATTTGCAAATTTTTCTGAAGAAGAAGGAAGTCGTTTAGCCAGAGCTGGACAGAAAATGTTGTTTGATTTTATAGAAAATTTATCAACACCGGTTATTGCTGCAATTAATGGATTTGCTTTAGGAGGCGGATTAGAATTAGCAATGTCTTGTCATTTTAGAATTGCATCTGACAATGCCAAAATGGGGCTTCCAGAAGTTTCTCTAGGTGTTATTCCTGGCTATGGAGGTACACAACGTTTACCGCAATTGGTAGGCAAAGGGAAAGCAATGGAAATGATTATGACTGCTGCGATGATTTCTGCAGATGAAGCCAAAGACTATGGCTTGGTAAATTATGTTACAAAACAAGAAGAGTTATTGGCACTTGCTGAAAAAATTGCAAGTAAAATTTTAAGAAATTCCTCCGTCGCAATTCATGCAGCAATTAGAGCCATAAACTCTGGTTTTGAAGAAGGAATTAATGGTTTTGATGTTGAAATTGACGCGTTTGGAAAATGTTTTGGAACGGAAGATTTTAAAGAAGGGACTTCTGCATTTTTAGACAAAAGAAAACCAAATTTTTAAAAAATAGTATATCCAAAAGCGAGACCATTTTAGTCTCGCTTTTGGATAAAGTTTACATAAAGATTGTTTGAATAATTAACCAATCTTTAAATTGTAAAATTCTTTGTAAACAATCGGTTGTCTGAGTTAACAACAACCCTGTAAGCACCTTTTTTAGCTTTGGATAATTTGTAAATTCTATTTATAATATCTTTTCCCTCAAATTGCTCATCAACGATTCTATTTTCTTCGTAGTATAGGACAATGTTTAGTGGTTCTTTAAAAGAAAGCTTAGAAATTAATAACAAATCTCCTTTTAATCTAATTAAAGGTTTAAATATTTTTTTGCTTTCTTCCTTAATAAAAGTAACATAGCCATTGCTAACGCTAAATTTCTTGATGCTAATTTCAAAGTCTTTTTCTACTTCAGAGGTGTAAATACCATCTTTTAAATTGGTAAGATCAAATACTTTAGAAAATGTTCCTAGTTTTACAATTTTTTGTTTGTGAACAATGTTTTTATTTTCATTTCTAATGATGAAAGTTTGTCCTTTCTTCACATTTCTAAACTCAACTTTAACTCTTTTTACGGATACTAATTTGTATGATTTACTATTTTCAATCGCAGAACTAATGAATGTTACAAATATTAATACTAGCACCATTGTTTTTTTAATTGTTGTTCTCATTTTTTTTTCATTTTATGATTAATAACAGTACAAAGGTACATCTGATATAGGATTTTAAAAACAACAGAATTGGGCAATAAATGTGTTAAATTAACCTAATTAATCAAATTAATATTTAATGTAGTTAAAATAGTGCATTTTTATGGTAATTTATGTTGTGTATTATATCACTATTTTAACTGAAAATTTCTTTTTCATAAAAAAGCGAGCCATTTCTGACTCGCTTTGACATCAAATCTAACTAAAAATTTGATGAAACAATTAACCTAATTATTACAGTGTAAACTCTTTTTTGAAAATTCTATTTTCAGAGTTTATTATTATTTTATAATCTCCTTTTTGAGATTCCGATAATTTATAAATTCTATTTAAGATTCCCTCACCTTTCATTGTTTCATTCATAACAACTTTATCTTTATAGTAAATGAGAATATTTAAAGTCTCTTTGTTAAAGGCAAGTTTAGAAATGTAAAGTAAGTTTTTTTCAGACCTTATTACAGGTTTAAAAATGTTGACATCGTTTTTTTCAAAGTATGAAACCAAACCATTTTTGACTTTAAATTTATAAATATTTATCTCAAAGTCTTTGTGTAATTCTGCAGTATACAAACCGTTTTCTAAAGAAGAAAAATTAAACAACTGAGAATAATTTCCTGAAATTTGTATTTCTTTGCTGTAAAATGTTTCACCATTTTCGT
>JAQWOW010000051.1 GCA_029245665.1 Polaribacter sp.
TCTGAAGCAATTATTTTTCCTTGGGCAGAAATTTCTTACAAAAAAAAATCTCAAATTGTCTCTCTTCTACCTACTGCGATCGTTGCATCACAAGAGGAACAATTACAAAAAGCTGTTGAAAATTTCGAATATAGTTTTTCAAATGCACTGAACACTATCCTCCAGGAAAAACGAAAAAAAGTTGGAGTAATCACTGGAAATGGCGAATTGCAAGACATGTATCAATATAGTTTTTTAAGTGAAGTTGCTAAGAAATACAGATTGGCAAAATTTACCTTAGATTCTGTAGCTTCAAACCCACAGCAAACTCTTAAAGATTTAACCTCTTTAGATTTAGCAATTATTTCGAAACCTACTCAAAAGTTTACGGAACAAGAAAAGTTTACTATCGATCAGTTTATTGCCAATGACGGAAAAACGTTGTGGATGATAGACAATGTGCATGCAGATCTAGATAGTTTATTTACGAATGGTAAAATGTTAGCATATCCTAGAGATTTGAATCTTACAGATTTACTATTTGCTTATGGTGTTCGAATAAATACCACTTTAATTAAAGATTTATATGCTGCTAAAATTCCCTTAGCAACAGGTAAAGTTGGAAATCAAACACAGTTTCAAAATTTAGAATGGTTTTTTCATCCTTTAGTAAGTGGAAACCCAAATCATGCCATCACAAAAAATATTGCTCCTATTCGTTTACAATTTGCAAACCCAATAGATACCTTGAAAAATAATATTAAAAAAACACCTTTATTAAGGAGTTCTTTATTAACACAAAAAATAGGTACTCCTGGTTTTATTGAGCTTCAATCTATTGCTGATGAAATTGTAGAAACTGATTATAATAACGGCAATCAGCTATTTGCTGTTTTACTGGAAGGTGCTTTTAATTCGGCATATAAAAACCGTATACAACCTTTTAAAACTCCTCTCTACAAAGAAAATTCAAACAATAATAAAATGGTGGTGATTTCTGATGGTGATATTGGAAAAAATCAAATTTTAAAAGATGGTACTTCAAAAATTCAACCTTTAGACTTAAACAGAGATAAATGGACCCATCAACAATTTGGAAATAAAGATTTTCTTTTAAATGTAGTTGATTACTTATTAGACGATGTTGGCTTAATAGAGTTAAGAAATAAAACCTTAAAAATAAATATTTTAGACAAACAAAAAGCGTTTAAAGAGCGACTGTATTGGCAGTTTATTAATGTCATTTTTCCGTTGATTTTTTTACTTTTTTTTGGAATTCTTTTCTCCTTTTTAAGAAAAAGGAAATACGCAAGCTAGTTTTAGTTGCTTTCTTTATCGTAGAGTAAAATGAAAAATAGCTTTTAAAACTAAAACACCTACTCAAAAGTTAAAAAAACTTTAAAATTAAATTTCTAGTAAATTATCGTGTATAAAGACATACCCTAAAGTTTCTTGTATTTTTTTAGAACTTATAATTTTCCATTCATAAACTTCATTCTCTTCAAATTCTGGGAGTTCACAATCAGCACTTAATTTTACTATTGTATAAAACTCTCTTCTGGTAGGATGGTGATTAGAACAAGCATTAAATGTTTGAGACCAACAATTTTGATTGATAATTTCATGAATAATCTCTATACAATCTTCTTTATGAATCATATTCACAAATCCTTTCGGTTGTGGAATTTTTCGTCCATTATTAAACCAATTGGAAGGGTGTCTTTCATCACCAAATAAACCTGCAAAGCGAAGTATTGTAGTTTCAAAAAAAGTATTCTCTCTGAATAGGTTCTCAATTGCTGACAATGGAGTATTTAAAATTTCATCATCTTCAGTCATTACTTTATTTGCCCTAGCATAAACGGAAGTAGAACTGATAAAAATTACTTTTTGAATAATAGAGTTTTCAATCTGAGTAATCAAATGTTCAAAACCATCAATATCTTTAGAAGTAATTGCTATGATTAATATATCTGTATGTAAAAAATCGTCAAATTCTTCAAAAGAAGTTATGTCAACAATAAACGGTTCAATATTATTGTCTTCTAAAAGAGCTAATTTTTCTTCTTTTGTAGTGGAACCTTTTAAAGAATATCCATCATCTAACAAAGAAATTGCCAGTGGTTTTCCTAACCAACCACACCCTAAAATACTAACATTTCTCATCGCAACAGTTTTCCTCTTTTACCATTTTACAAGAAATCACTGCTAACAAAGCACCTAAAATTGGAGCGATAATATACATCCATAGATGCTGTAAATTTCCCGAAACAAATGCCGGAGCAATAGAGCGTGCAGGATTCATTGAAGCATTTGTGATAGGACCTGCAAACATGGCTTCTAATAGCACTACAGCTCCGATAGCAATTCCTGCAACTGGGCCAATTTCTTTGCTTCCTGTAGAAACATTTATGATAACCACCATTAAGAAAAAAGTTAATAAAAACTCTAATACAAAAGCGCGCCAAACATCTACTGTGGGAATAGTTGCTCCAAGAATTTCACTAGAAGGAAACAAAAACCAAAGAAGTAAACTTGCTGCAAATGCTCCTAAAACTTGAGCTAGGATATACTTTGGAACCTCTCTCCAAGAAAATTTTTTAGCATATGCAAAAGCAATAGAAACTGCAGGATTAAAATGCGCTCCTGAGGTTTCACCGAAAGCATAGATCATTGCCATGACAATCAATCCCCAAGTCATTGCAATTCCTACATGCGTGACATCACCACCGGTAACTTCATTAATTGTAATCGCGCCTGTTCCGCAGAAAATCATTGCAAATGTTCCAATAAATTCAGATATATATCTCTTCATAAGCCTATAAAATGAGTACAAAGATACAAACCCTTACTTTAAGTTTTTGTTAACGTTTCTCGTTTTTTAAAATCGT
>JAQWOW010000076.1 GCA_029245665.1 Polaribacter sp.
TTTTTGGATGTAAAGGCAATGTTTTATACATCTTCTCGTATTGCATCAACATACCCTTTACATATTTTGCATATTTCTCATCCTCTAGTATTTGATACAATAAACCTGCTTTTTGCAAGACAAACCAATTTTGTTTATGTCTAGAGTGTGTGTAGCCGCCTGAATAATCTTTTGGAATAGGGATTTCTATTCCTGCTAAAATTTCGGCATCAACTTCTTCTTTGACTTTCTGTAGTGAATTGTCAAAAATTGGAATATTTCCCAATTGATCACGGATATCTTTGACACCTTGTTTTGTTAAAATCAATCTAGGATGTCCTGAAGCATCTATCTTAGTGTCTTTGGTTTTTTCCGGATCATTACAAGATATAATTGCTAAAAAAGAGAAGAATAAGATGTAAAGTAGCTTCATTATAAATTGAGTTTAATTCAGTAATGGTTTTTGACTCAAAATTCGAATCATGTATAATTGGTTATCCAAATTGGTTTACCAAAAGTAGTATTAATTTTATTCTAAAGCAAATTATGTGTGATAATTAGATTTGAATAGTTGCTTTTTCATCCTATATCGAAAGGAAACCTAAATTAATTCTTTCTAAAACAAAATCATAGAATTTTAGTCTTAATAAATAGGAATTCGTAAATTTGCAATCCTTGTTTATTTTAGATGCTCTAAGTCAATTCATTTGAAGATTAGACATCGTAATGAGTGAGGGGGTTAAGTCTTTGTTTTTAAAGGGTTTGTGTTTGTTTTTGTAAAGAATGGATACAGTAAAGAATTAAAAAAACTCCTTATAAAAAAAGATAACAATAGTACTTTTGAAAACTTATAAATAAAAAGAACAAAAAATGGCAACAACATTATTTGACAAAGTTTGGGATTCACACGTAGTGCGTCAGGTAGAAGACGGACCGGATGTATTCTTTATCGATCGTCATTTTATCCATGAGGTAACTAGTCCAGTAGCGTTTATTGGATTGGAAAGTAGAGGGAACAGTGTGGTTTATCCAGCGCGTACATTCGCAGTTGCAGATCACAACACACCAACAATCAATCAACATTTACCGGTAGAAGATCCTTTATCTGCAAACCAGTTAGATACTTTAGGTAAAAATGCTGAAAAGTATGGGATTTCTCATTGGGGATTAGGTGATGTTAATAACGGTATTGTACACGTGGTAGGACCTGAAAACGGAATTACTTTGCCTGGTGCAACTATTGTTTGTGGAGATTCACATACATCTACTCATGGTGCCTTTGGAGCTATTGCTTTTGGTATTGGTACTTCTGAGGTTGAGATGGTATTGTCTACTCAGTGTATCATGCAGTCTAAGCCTAAAGCTATGCGTATCAACGTAAATGGTAAATTAGGATTGGGAGTAACTCCTAAAGATGTTGCTTTATATATTATTGCAAAACAAACAACTTCAGGTGCTACTGGATATTTTGTAGAATATGCAGGCGATGTTTTTGAAGACATGTCTATGGAAGGTCGTATGACTGTTTGTAATTTATCTATAGAAATGGGAGCACGTGGAGGTATGATTGCTCCAGATAGTAAAACATTTGAATATTTAAAAGGGCGTGCTCAAACTCCGAAAGGAGCAGATTGGGACAAGGCAATGAAATATTGGGAAACACTTTATACAGAAGAAGGAGCAGAATTTGATGAAGAATTTAATTACGAAGCATCAGAGATAGAACCTATGATTACTTACGGTACAAACCCAGGAATGGGAATGGGCGTAACAAAATCAATTCCAACTGCAGAAAGTTTAGAAGGTGGTGTAGATACCTATAAAAAATCTTTAGGATACATGTCTTTTAATGAAGGCGATTCTATGGTTGGTAAAGAAATTGATTTTGTTTTTTTAGGATCTTGTACAAACGGCCGTATCGAAGATTTTAGAGCATTTTGTTCTATTGTTGAAGGAAGACAGAAGGCAGAGAATGTGACCGCTTGGCTCGTACCTGGATCTCATAAAGTAGTAGATCAGATCAAAGCAGAAGGGTTAGATACCATTATCACAGATGCAGGATTTGTATTAAGAGAGCCAGGATGTTCTGCTTGTTTGGCAATGAATGATGATAAAATTCCTTCAGGAAAATTATCAGTTTCAACCTCAAACAGAAACTTCGAAGGAAGACAAGGACCAGGGTCTAGAACATTATTGGCATCTCCTCTAGTAGCTGCAGCATCTGCAGTTGAGGGAGTGGTAACAGATCCTAGAACACTATTAACAGCATAAAATTGTTCGCTTTTGGTTGTGTACCAATAGCGTTGTAAATAATAATTAAATTTGCCTTCAGCTACAAGCAAAGGGCTACAAGCAAAATAAAATGGCTTACGATAAATTTCAAGTACTAACTAGTACAGCATATCCATTACCAACAGAGAATGTAGATACAGATCAAATCATTCCTGCTCGTTTTCTAAAGGCTACAGAACGTGTAGATTTCGACATCAACTTTTTTCGTGATTGGAGATACAATTCAGACGGAACACCTAAAGCAGATTTTCCTTTAAACAAAGAAATTTATGCAGGTTCTAAAATATTAGTAGGTGGTAGAAACTTTGGCTCTGGTTCTTCAAGAGAGCACGCAGCATGGTCTGTGTACGATTTTGGATTACGTTGTGTAATTTCATCGGCATTTGCAGATATATTTAAAAATAATTGTTTGAATGTAGGGGTATTGCCTGTGCAAGTTTCACCAGCATTTGCAGATACCTTGTTTGCTGCAATCATGGCAGATCCAAAAACAGCAATTAAAGTTGATTTGCCAAACCAGACAGTAACACTAGTGGCTACAGGAGAATCTGAATCTTTTGAGATCAATACCTACAAAAAAGAGAATATGTTAAACGGTTTTGATGACATTGACTATTTAAAAAATATGGAAGATGAAATTTCTGCATTTGCAGAAACAAGACCCTTTTAAGAATCCTTTTTGAGGTTGATTATGGCTAGTAGAAAAATTGAAATAATGGATACCACACTCCGAGATGGTGAGCAAACATCAGGAGTGTCTTTTTCAGTATCCGAAAAATTAACAATAGCCAAATTATTGCTCGAAGAACTCAAAGTGGATCGCTTAGAAATTGCTTCTGCACGTGTTTCTGAAGGAGAGTTGCAAGCGGTTAAAAAAATAACTTCTTGGGCAATTGAAAATAAATTTTTAGATCGAATTGAGGTGTTAACCTTCGTAGATGCAGGGAAGTCTATTGATTGGATGATTGATGCAGGCGCTACCGTACAAAATCTATTAACCAAAGGATCTTTAAATCATTTAACACATCAACTAAAAAAAACACCAAAAGAACATTTTGCAGATATCAAAGCGACGATAGAATTAGCTGCTCAGCACAACATTAAAACCAATGTATACCTTGAAGATTGGTCGAATGGAATGCGCAATTCGAAAGCCTATGTTCTAGAATATTTAGATTTTCTAAGCAGCCAGAATATTGAACGTGTATTATTACCAGATACCTTAGGGGTTTTAACTCCTGAAGAAACCTTTGCTTTTATTACTGAAGTTCGAGAAAAATTTCCAACCATGCATATCGATTTTCATGGGCATAATGATTATGATTTAGGGGTTGCAAATGTAATGCAAGCTTTACATGCAGGGACAAACGGATTGCATTTAACAATTAACGGAATGGGAGAGCGTGCTGGAAATGCACCAATGGCAAGTGTAATTGCAGTGATTAATGATTTTGTAAAAAATGTGTCAATTTCTGTAAATGAAAAAGCATTGCACAAAGTGAGCAAGCTGGTAGAAACATTTTCTGGTTTTAGAATTCCTGTAAACAAACCTGTGGTAGGCGCCAATGTTTTTACGCAAACTGCCGGAATTCATGCAGATGGTGATTCTAAAAACAATCTTTATTTTAACGACCTGATGCCAGAACGTTTTGGAAGAAAACGAAAATATGCGCTGGGGAAAACCTCTGGAAAAGCAAACATTCAAAAAAACTTACAAGATTTAGGTTTAAGCTTAAACGATGAAGAGCTTAAAAAAGTAACCCAACGAATCATAGAATTAGGAGACAAAAAAGAAGTGGTTTCCCAAGAAGACTTACCGTATATTATTTCTGATGTTTTAGACAGTGATACCATAGAGAAAAATGTAGTTGTGGAAAATTACGTGCTAGGTCATTCTAAAGGGATGAAACCCTCAACTACTTTGCAATTAAAGGTAGAAGGAGTGCATTATGAAGCACATGCACAAGGAGATGGTCAGTTTGATGCCTTTATGAATGCCTTGAGAAAATTATACAAAACACATCGTAAAAAAAACCTACCAGATTTGATAGATTATGCTGTTAGAATTCCTCCAGGGAGTCATTCTGATGCTCTTTGTGAAACGATTATCACCTGGAAAACAACAGCAAGGGAATTTATAACTAGAGGTCTAGATTCCGACCAAACGGTATCTGCAATTAAAGCCACAGAAAAAATGTTGAATATCATATAAATTGCCAATTACTTTCTAGTACTTTAAAATTTAGCATCAGAAACAACCTACAAATTAGAAACTATTTTTTCAATACATAACCAACAAAGAAGAGTCAAAAAAACACAACAATGAAATTAAATATCGCAGTATTAGCAGGAGATGGAATAGGACCGGAAGTAATAGACCAAGCTGTAAAAGTAGCGGATGCTATAGCAACAAAATTCAAGCACGAAATTAATTGGAAACCAGCATTAACGGGCGCAGCTGCAATAGATGCAGTTGGAGAGCCTTATCCAGATGAAACACACGAAATTTGTGTTGCTTCTGATGCCGTTCTATTTGGTGCCATTGGTCATCCAAGATTTGATAACGATCCTTCAGCAAAAGTTCGTCCAGAGCAAGGCTTGTTAAAAATGCGTAAAAAATTGGGCTTATTTGCCAATGTAAGACCCACATTTACATTTCCTTCTTTGTTAGACAAGTCTCCTTTAAAAAGAGAACGTATTGAAGGAACTGATTTGGTTTTCTTACGTGAATTAACTGGAGGAATTTACTTTGGTGAAAAAGGTAGAAAAGATGGTGGGGAAACAGCATTTGATAATTGTGTATACACAAGAGCAGAGGTAAAGCGTTTGGCTCAAAAAGGATTTGAATTGGCGATGACTCGTTCCAAAAAATTATGTTGTGTAGACAAAGCAAATGTTTTGGAAACTTCAAGATTGTGGAGAGAAACCGTTCAGGCAATGGAAAAAGACTATCCAGAAGTTACTGTTTCGTATGAATTTGTAGATGCAGTTGCCATGCGTTTGGTGCAATGGCCAAACAGTTATGATGTATTGATTACTGAAAATTTATTCGGAGATATTTTAACAGACGAAGCTTCTGTAATCTCTGGTTCTATGGGGTTAATGCCAAGTGCTTCTTTAGGGAAAAGTATTGGTTTATTTGAACCCATTCATGGATCATACCCTCAAGCAACAGGACTAAATATAGCCAATCCTATGGCCACTGTTTTATCTGCTGCAATGATGTTTGAAAACTTTGGGTTGCAAGAAGAGGGGCAAGCAATTAGAGATGCAGTAAACGATGCTTTAAGCAAAGGAATCGTTACCGAAGATTTAGCAGATGGAGGAACAGCCTATGGAACAAAAGAAGTAGGAGACTGGTTAGCAGCCAACGTCTAGTATTCTTTTTTTGAGATAAGAACAACAAAAAAGCGCTCAAATTTTGAGTGCTTTTTTTAATCTAATGTGTTGGTTTTAAACTATTTCTTTGTTTTTTCTACCAATTCTAATTTTTCAATTGAGGTTTTTGTTGTAAAGACACCGTAATTAATTGTGACACCTTTTTTGTCTATTTTGTCAATTGTACCAATAGAATTAGACCCTTCAATTCTTACTCTGTCGTTAATTTTATATACATATTCAGATTTTTCTTTGGCTATTTTAGCGGCTGCAATTTTCTTTTCTTTTCTCACAACTACCACTTTTTCTAAAACTTCTTTTTCTACTTTTTTTATGACTTCTTCTAGTTGTTTTTTTACAACAATGGCTTTCTTCTTTTGAGAAGTTGTTTTCGGTTTCGTAGGATTTTTTTTAACATGTTTTACTTTTTCATCTGCAACCCATTTATTAAAACTGGCGATAAGCTCTTTTTTATTGTTTGTTTGAAAATATTTATGAAGTAATTCATTGGTTTTTCTTCCAAGAGAAAGCATTTTCTGATTTTTGTCATACAATTCTTGAAAACCAGCTAATTTTTCTTGAATTCGTTGCTCTTTCTCTTGTAAATTAGTCAAATATTCTTCTCCTTTTGTGTGCTGACTTTCTAAATTATCAGAATTTTTTTGTAACCTGTTTCTTTCTTTTTGAAGTTTAGAAATGGTTTTATCCAAACGTACTTTTTCAGTTTCTACCCGTTTTTTTGCCTTGTTGATTATACTAAATGGGATTCCATTTTTTTGGGCAACTTCAAAGGTAAATGAACTACCCGCTTGCCCAACAAATAATTTGTATAATGGCTCTAAAGAACGCTCATCAAATTGCATATTTGCATTGGTAACATTGTCTAATTCGTTTGCCAATACTTTCAAGTTAGAATAATGAGTAGTAATAATTCCGAATGCCTTTTTTTCATAAAATTCTTCTAAGAAAATTTCTGCCAAGGCACCCCCCAATTCAGGGTCAGAACCCGTTCCAAATTCGTCGATTAAAAACAAGGTATTTTCATTGCATTTTCTTAAAAAATGACGCATATTTTTTAAGCGATAACTGTAGGTGCTCAATTGATTTTCAATAGACTGGTTGTCTCCTATGTCAGTTAGAATACTATCAAAAACATAGGTTTGACTCCGTTCATCTACTGGAATTAAAATACCACTTTGCAACATTAATTGTAAAAGGCCTATCGTTTTTAATGTGATACTTTTACCGCCCGCATTAGGACCAGAAATAACAATAATTTGCTGTTCCTCACTCAACTCGATGGTTTGAGAAATAGTTTCTAAACTTTGTTCGTTATTCTTTCTCCATAAAATGGGATGTACGGCATTTTTGAAATAAATTTTTTTTTCGCTCGTGATTTTAGGCAAAACAGCATTCATCTCTCTTGCATATTTAGCTTTTGCTCCCGCCACGTCTGTCTGTACTAAAAATGTGATATAGGCTTGTAAAAGTGGGGTAAAAGGGCGAATTGTTTCTGCCAAAGCGCGCAATATCTTAATAACCTCTTGCTTTTCTTCATAGACTAAATTTTGAAATTCTCTGCTATAAGCGAGTGTTGCTTGTGGAGCGATATAGACAATATTACCAGATTTTGAAGACCCCAATAAACTTCCAGAAACCTTTCGTCTATGCATTGCAGAAACAGCTAAAACACGTTGATTGTCTATAATTGTTTCTTTAATATCATCTAAATATCCTGCAGCAACAGATTTTGACAAGGCACTTGAAAAACTGGCACCAATTTTACCACGAATGTTATTTATGTCTCTTCTAATTTGTTTTAAAGCTGAAGAAGCATTGTTTTTTACTTCCCCAGAAATATCAATGATTTTTTTAATTTCATCATCTATATAGGTGGTGAATTCTATTTTTTGAGAGCGTGTATAAAAAGTTGGAAATTGGAGTTGAAACTTCTTAAAAAATTTTATCAACTCATTAACCTTCAGTGAAGTTGCTGCAATTTTTAAAAAGGCGGCTGTTTCTATAAAGCTATTTTCTATTGCCAATCGTCTAATACTCTCAGTAATAGTATCAAAACCATGATTTGGAACCCTATTTTCACTTTCAAAGGAAGAGAGGTATTCGTTTACCATATGCAATTCTATAAATAATTTTTTTCTGCTTTGTATAGGTTTAATTTCACGCACGCTCTCTCTTCCCAAGCCGGAGATACAATGTTTTGATACATGTTGTAAAACGGTTGAAAATTCTAAATCTTGTAATGTTTTTTCTGAGATACTTTTGTACAAAATACTATCTTTGAGTTTGTCACAAAAATAACAAAGAATGCAGGTAAAAATAGCCGATAGTTGGAAAAATATTTTGCAGCAAGAGTTTTACAAACCTTATTTTAAAAAATTAACCGATTTTGTTGAGTCTGAATTCAATAATCATACCTGTTACCCCGATAAAAATGATATTTTTTCAGCCTTTAATTTGTGTGCTTTTACAGATCTAAAAGTTGTTATTATTGGGCAAGATCCTTATCACGGCAAACAGCAAGCCAACGGTTTATGCTTCTCTGTGAAAGAACACACAAAACATCCTCCGTCTTTAGTTAATATTTTTAAAGAAATTAAAAATGATATTGGCATCGATTTTCCTCCGAGTGGAAATTTAGATAGGTGGGCAACACAAGGAGTTTTGTTATTAAATGCTACCTTAACTGTGAGAGCAAATGAGGCGGGTAGTCATCAAAATAAAGGATGGGAAACCTTTACCAATTCCGTTATAAAAGAAATTTCTGATAAAAAAGAAAATATAATTTTTCTGCTTTGGGGAAAATTTGCAGAAAGTAAAACAGCATTCATAAATACATCAAAACATAAAATATTTACAGCACCACATCCTTCACCACTTGGAGCGTGGAGAGGTTGGTTTGGGTCTAAGCATTTTACGAAGACTAACGAATATTTAAAATTAATTGGAAAAAAAGAAATCGAATGGTAACCAAAAATCGAATTCTACGCTAATTTATTTGAGAGATCTACTGTCTTCATGGTCTTTTGAATAGGAGTTGTTTGGTCTGCCAGACCACACGGACTTGAGATGCTTCTACAAGAAGAGAAACACACAATACTTAATATACACAGGGAAATAAAAACTAATTTTTTCATTATTTTGTTTTTTGAAAACTAAAAATACATATTTTTTATGAATTCTTTTGATTTTTTCTTCTCTTTAATAACGTTGAATGCAATCATTTTATTTTGCACATTTGTAATTAAACTTTCTGCAACTGGTGTTCCAGCATTCCATTCTGTTACTTTCAACCAATGTAAAATATCTTCTTCATGTTGATCGTATTTTTTAGATAAAGTTTCAGAAATAGCTTCTGTTTTTTTAAAGTCTTTTGTTACTTTATTAATAATTTCTAAAACCTTTTTTACTTCTTTAAAATTCATTTTTAAAACTTCATTTCTAACTGCAATTACAAAACATGGCCAAGGAGTAGGGCAGTTGTCAATTCTTCTAAAAACACCAGCATCTACATAGGGCTTAGTGGTAAAATGTTCCCACATAAAATAATCAGCTTTTCCATTTGATAATGCTTCAATTCCTCCCTGTAAATGATCTACGACTTTAAATTTTAATTGGTCAACATCCCATCCTTGGTTCGTTGCATTTACAATCGCCATCAAGTGAGATCCAGAACCATATCTGCTAATTGCAATGGTAGCGTGCTCTAAGTCTTCAATTTTTTTAAATGATGAGTTTGCACTTACATGAATTCCCCAAAGTAAAGGACTCTCTACAAATGTTTGAACAATTTTTGATGGATTTCCTGCTGCAATATCCTTAATAATACCCTCTGTAAGTACAATGGCCATATCTATCTCTCCATTTCTTAAGGCATTACACATCGCGCCCGTTCCTCCCGGGAAATCTTGCCAACGAAGTTGGATAGAGTGTTTGTTGTATTCTTTGTTCTTTAAGCTGATGTACCAAGGATAATTAAAATGCTCTGGAACTCCACCGATTTTTAAATGGGTCATTTACTCAACTAATTTTTCAAGTGTGTATGTAATTAAATCTTCCATTAATTTGTTTGGATTTTCACTGAAGGTTCCATTGGCTCTATTGGCCATAATTGCGCTAATAGAAAGGGCCTTGTGCCCTAATAATTTAGACAATCCATAAATTGCTGATGTTTCCATTTCTAAATTTGTAATTCTATGATTTTCAAAACGAAAGCTGTCAATTTTTTTGTTTAATTCACTGTCTTGCAAAGCCAAACGTAACACTCTTCCTTGAGGTCCATAAAATCCACCTGCAGTGGCAGTTATTCCTTTAAATGTTTGATCTGAAGTAATGCTTTCCTCTAATTTTTTATTGTTTTCAATAAGAATCGGTGCGGCTTTTTTAGAACTCCAATTGGTGTGTTTTACAAATGCATTTTCAATTTCAGGAGAAGAAATTGTATCTATTTTATAGGAATGCAACATGCCATTTAAATCCAATGCATGAGAACTAATAACAAAAGAATTTACGGGTATGTCTGCTTGTAAAGACCCTGAGGTTCCAATTCTAACGATTCTTAAAGCAGTTGTATTTTCTTTTGGCTCTCTTGTTTGTAAATCGATGTTAACCAAGGCATCGAGTTCATTCAAAACAATATCTATATTGTCTGGTCCAATCCCTGTAGAAATTACTGAAAGTCGTTTGTTTTTATAAGTTCCTGTGGTTGTTTTGAATTCACGTTTTTGTGTTGTAAATTCAATTGAATCGAAGTTTTTAGTAATTTTATCAACTCTATTTTGGTCTCCAACAAAAATAATAGTGGAAGCAATATGCTTCGGTTTTAAATTCAAATGATATACGCTACCATCTGGATTTAAGATAAGTTCAGATTTTTTTATTGACATGTAAGATGAAATTTAAATTTTAAAAATGAGCTATTTTTTAGAAAACCTTAGTTGCAAATTTTAATGCTATACATTTTGATACAATTAGCCACCAACTCGTTTTACCCTGAAACCTTTATCTTTTAACATTGCCATGATTCGATCCCTGAAATCTCCTTGTATAATTATTTTATCATCTTTAAAGCTTCCGCCTACAGAAAGTTTTGTTTTAATTTCCTTTGCGAGAATTTTAAAATCTGAAGTAGCCCCTGTATAGCCCTCTAATATTGTAATAGGTTTGCCTTTTCGCTTTTCGTATTTACAAATAATAGGGGCCTCTTGTAACCAAATATTAGCTTCTTCTTTGATTACTTCAACGGTCTCTTTGTGCTCTGGAAATAGGTTTTTTAGTTGCTCTTTTAAGTCCATATGATAATTTCATTTCCTTTAAAAGGAGTTGTTAATTTGAGAATTTTCTTCAATTTAAGAGATGATTTTAGACTATTAAATCTATATTTTATAGAATAGAACCTCTACATTGATGTTTTTATTTTTTTAAACCTAATTCTTTTAAACGTTGCTCCAAAAATTCTCCTGCAGTAATATCTTCAAATTGTTTTGGATTGTTTTCATCTATACAATTTTCTAAAACATCTAATTTCATCTCGGAAATTGGGTGTAAAAAAAACGGAATTGAATACCGGGAAGTTCCCCACAATTCTTTCGGAGGATTTGTAACTCTATGAATTGTAGATTTTAGTTTATTATTACTATGACGCGATAACATATCTCCAACATTTATCATCAGTTCGTCAGGAGCTGCCATAGCATCAATCCAATCACCATTATGATTTTGAACCTGTAATCCCTTGCCTTGAGCACCCATCAATAAGGTAATTAAATTAATATCTCCGTGTGCGGCGGCTCTTTCAGCTCCTTTTGGTTCTGTTTGTATTGGTGGATAATGAATTGGACGTAAAATACTATTGCCGTTGATAATAAAATGATCAAAATACGTTTCTTCTAAGTGTAAATGCAGTGCTAAAGAACGAAGGACATATTTCGCCGTTTTTTCTAACATTTTGTAGGTTTGTTTCCCAACTTCATTAAACTTTTTTAATTCTTCTACCGTAACATTATTGGGGTATTCTTTTGCATATACAGAGTCTGCATCTACATATTGACCAAAATGCCAAAATTCCTTTAAATCACCTTCTTTTTTACCCTTTGCAGATTCTTTACCAAAAGAAACATAACCTCGTTGTCCTCCAATTCCAGGAATTTCATATTTTTCTTTAGTGGCATTTGGTAAATCAAAAAAGTTTTTTATTTCTGTATAGAGATCTTCAATTAATTGGTCGTCTAAAAAATGTCCTTTTAAGGCTACAAAGCCAATATTTTCATAAGCGTGGCCAATTTTATCAACAAATTCTTGTTTTTTATTGGCATCAGTAGAAAGAAAATCTGATAAATTTACACTTGGTATTTTATTCATAATATTTGATTTAAAAACTCAGAGCTATAAAGTTACTAAAAATTGAATAGAGCACTCTATTTTTATTTCTTTTTAAATGGAATTAAGTAGGTAAGTGTATAGTTAAAACCAAAACCAGTTCCACTTTCAAAGATTCGATTAAATCCGGGGGCATATAGCGATTTAAAATTTTCAGGATCTTTTACACCTATTAAAATTTTATAAGAGCCACTAAATGTCACAAATACATTTTTAAAAGTTTCTGCTTTTAACCCAATTACAAATTCAGACCAATGTGCGTTTAATCCTTCAGCTTTTATCGAGGTAGTAATTGTATTTGCCGGAAAATAAGTCGAGTTTACATTTGGTGTGTAGCTATTTACGGTTTGGTCAAAAAGGCTAAATCCGTATCGAAATCCCACAAAGATTTCATTGTTCATATCCATCCAATTTTTGTATGCATTAAAATTAAACCCCATCCGAATATAATTTCCCTTTGCGGTTGAATTGGTATAATCTTCTTGTGTGGTTTCCTCTTCAAAACCAATTTCTAAAGCGGCATAAAATACTTTAGAAAGCCTGAAGTCTCCAACAAGTTCAAGGCCATTATAAGAGCTGTTGAATTGCCTTAATATTGGTTTGCTAATATCGATTCCTAGTCTTAATCCGTAATTAGTCTTATAAACAATTGAGTCTGTTTCAGAATCTATAATTTCCTTTGTTGGTTGTTCTTGTGAAAATACAACAACAGAAACAAAAAGAAAACAAATGTTAATGATATATTTGAACATGTGCTGCATTATCTGTGGCTATAGTTGTTAATGTTGTTGGTGTAAAATTTTGAATCCACGAAGTATTTGATGTAAAAATTATCTCTTGAAAGACCATCTTATAACCGCAAGAACGAGAGACATATTCTTCTTTTGGTGTGTAAGAAATTGTAAAGGTATCTACAGATGTTCCATTAGAAAAATAATAGATTGTTTCAGTTTCAGTAGTGTTCAAAGGAATGTATATTGAATCTGTTTTTACCCCAGAAAAAAGACTGTCTTTTCCTGCCGCCCAAACATACAATTCGTCTACTTTTTTTAATGTTTCTTTATTGGAATCATCATAAAAACGTAAAACTAAATTAGGGGTTACTGGATTTTTTAAGCAATAATCATCTTTTTCACAAGAGGTAATTACCATTAAAATAAAACCTAAAATGAGTATTGTTTTTTTCATACTATTCCTCAATTTCTACTATTGTATTGATCGCTTTTGCCAATTTAAAATCTAATTCTGTAACACCATTAGCGTCATGAGTTGTTAATTTAATATCTAATGTGTTGTAGACATTCGTCCATTCTGGGTGATGGTTTAAAGCTTCGCATTCAAATGCGATTCTATTCATTGCTGACATGCAGTCTTTAAAGTTATCAAATTCAAAATCGGTGTGCAATGCATTTTCATAAAAATCCCAATCCTGCAAAGATTCTATTTTTTTTTCTATTTCGAAGTCTGTTAATTTTTTCATGTGTAGTTTTAAATGCTAAAATAGTTTCATTTTCAGAAATAAAGTATAATTATTCATAAATTTTGAGTTGATTTGATATTTCTACTGCAAATTTACTTTTTTAAAATAAGTATTCAGACTCAAAATTAAACCTTTGTCATAACAATGAGTCTAAAATTTTAATTACCATACATTTTTTCTCTTAAAAAGGTTTTATATACAAAACTGTAAATTTTAATGACTAAATAATAAATTGAAAATGAGAATTTTAAGAACAATTTTAATACTTTTTTTTTATACATCTTCATTTTTTAGCCAACAGCAATCACCAAATATATTGTTAATAATTGCAGATGATATGGGTATTGATGTTACTCCTGGATTTGGAATTAGCGGTAATTTACCGGTTACACCAACCTTAGATTTATTAAGAGAAAAAGGACTTTCTTTCACCAATTGTTGGGCATCCCCTCAATGTTCTCCCACACGAGCAGCAATACTGAGTGGTAAATATGGTATTAAAACAGGAGTTATGAGACCGCCTTTAGTTTTAGGGACTAGCCATACTTCACTATTTACGAAAATAAATGAGCAAAGCCCAACAGATTATGCTATGGGGCTTATTGGGAAATGGCATCTTGGAGGGAATAATAAAAATTATAGCCACCCAAAAGATTCTGGTGTACCTTATTATGAAGGTGTTTTTACGAGTCAGGTAGATGATTATTACGATTGGACTAAAGTAAATTCAGAAGAAAATGAAGAACAAGTAAAAGAATATGCAACCAGTCATCTAACCAATAGCGCAATATCTTGGATAGATAATCAAATAAAACCTTGGTTTTTGTGGTTAGCGCATGTAGCTCCACATACGCCTTTTCAAAGTCCTCCTGACGGAACTTATACAACTACACCAACAAACAATAGAACTACCTACTTATCTATGATTGAGTCCATGGATTATGAAATTAATAGACTTTTAGAAAGTATGGATGATGAAACACTTGAAAATACCGTCATTATTTTTATTGGTGACAATGGTACTCCAGGTCAAGCAAATAACTATTGGCTAAATGGTCATGCGAAATCTTCAATATATGAGGGCGGAATTCGAGTGCCATTAATCATTTCAGGTAAATCTGTAGAAAGAGTAAATGAAGTAGAAACGAGTTTGGTTCAAGCCACCGATCTACACGCAACAATTCTTGAATTGGCAGGAGTTCAATTATTGGGAGGAACAGAAAATAGTTTAAGTTTAAAACCTTCGCTGTCATTTGAAAATCAAGTTCCAAAAAAAATAAATTATACAGATTATGAAAATGGAAATATAGAATTTTGGGCCACTAGAAATGATACCTATAAATTAATTGAAGATGAAAACGGTAACGAAGAGTTTTACAATATTTTTTTAGATATCAAAGAAGAAACTAATTTGATAGGAAGCTTAACCTCTGAACAAGAAACTATAAAAACGATGTTACAGCAAGAAGCTCAGACCATTAGAAATGATTGGTCTTGTAATGATGGAATTAAAAACGGAACTGAAACAACAATTGATGATTGTAATAATACTTGTGGCACTGTTGATGTTTTAACTTATGATAATATAGATTGTAGTTACACGCCGTCAAACCCTAGTGTTTACCACGAATTTATAGAACAAGATGATAGAGTAGTATATTCCAATAATTACCCTAATCATACTTTTAATTATGTTGCAGACAGAATGCCTGAACCTTATTATAGAGTTTATAAATTTGATTTAAAACCAAAGTTATCTGGAGAAGTTACGGATTTAACAAGAGCTAACGGAAGACCAGTTAACTTTTTTGGTATTGCTTTAAACGGAGTATATATGATGCCTGCACCAGCGACACCTTTTATTTTTGAAGATGTAAATACTGGACAATACAATTGGGATTGGGTTTTTGAACCTACTACAAATATTGGTAATGGTAGAGATTTTGTTGGTTTGGATTGTGCTTCAGCACATGTAAACCCCAATTCAGGCTATCATTACCATGGTAATATGTATGAATATGTAGAGGAATTAGAACAAGGTATTTCTACACTTAATTCGCCACCAGCAGCAGTGTTACAAGTGGGTTGGGCTGCAGATGGTTTTCCTATAGTATATCGTTTTGGACCCGATAAAGAGGGTAATATAAAAGAAATGTATCCAAGTTTTCAGTTGAAAAGTGGTTTACGTCCTGGAGACGGAATTAGTGCTCCCTGTGGTCCTTATTCTGGAAAATATACCAATGATTTTGGGTACGTTGCAGGAAAAGGAGATTTAGATGAGTGCAATGGAATTGAAGCTCCTATTACTTTAAATACTGCACAAGGTCAAGAAACTTTTGATTATTATTATGTGGTAACGCAAGATTTCCCTCAAATCTCTAGATGTATGAAAGGTAACTTTAACGAAAGTTTTATTAGTAGTGCCTCTGCATTAAATGATGTTGACGCAGATGGAGATGGTTTTGTAAAGGCTTTTGATTGTGATGATACGAATGCAAATATCAATCCTTTTGCTACAGATAATCCATCTACTAGTTTTGATGAAAGTTGTGGAACTTCTTTAAGTACTAAAGATTTAGATTTAAAAGATTTGGGGTATTATGTAAATTCCAATCCAAATAATGGTAACTTTTCTATAATTTCTACCAATATAGAAAAATACCAAGTGAGATTGTTTTCGATTACTGGACAAATTATTCAGGAAAAATCAGGAATTGGGGTTTTAGAAATAAATAACATACCAACTTCTGGAATTTATCTATTGAGTATTTTAATAGAAGGACGTACTATAGGAAAAACTAAAATTATAGTTAAATGAGAATTTTAATTATAACTTTATTTACATTACTTAATATCAATAGTAAAACTATTATACACGAATCTATTTCTGCCAGTTTTAATGTTATAAAAAGGGGACATTTACTGCTGCTTGAAATCGATTTTGATGAAGAAAATTATATAAAGTTTGGAGAATCTATAAGTTTACAAGTTACCAAAGAAGATTTTGGTAACTATTTAAATAAAACAACGAGTTGGGAGATTGATGGAGAAAAATTAATACCACAAATATTAGATATAAAATCAGGGGAACATCATACAAAAGTGATTTGTTTTTTATCTGAGTATAGAGAAAACATAAAATCAGTTTCAATAAAGAACGAATTTTTAATGAATGTGAAATCTCATTTTAATATTGTTAAGCTAGACATTAATAATACTTTTAAGGACTATAGATTACATAAAGAAAGAAGAGAAATAAAGGTAGATTATGACTAAGACAGTACATGTTTATTTCTCTTTCTCAAACAATACTACTGTTTCTATATGAGCAGTATGTGGAAATTGATCTACCAAACTAATTTTTTTAAGTGCATAACCTGCTTCTTTTAATAGTACTGTATCTCTTGCTTGTGTTGCAGGGTTACAGGAAACATAGATCATTCTATCGGCATTTAAATTAATTATTTTTTGCAAGGTTTTTGGAGCAATTCCAGCCCTTGCAGGATCTAAAATAATTGTTTTTATTGTATGTTCATATTCTGGATGTGTTGTTAAAAATTTTCCAACATCAGCAGCATAAAATTGAACTCCTTTTATATGATTTCTTTTCGCATTCTTTTTAGCATCTTCAATGGCAGAAGCAACAATATCTACACCTACTATTTTCGCGTTTTCGCTTTTAGAAGCTACAATTTGTCCGATAGTTCCTGTTCCACAGAATAAGTCCATAACAACTGTATTGTCTACTTTAGATTTGTCTTCTAAAACATACTCTATTACTTTTGTGTATAGTTTCTCTGCACATTTTGGATTTGTTTGAAAAAAGCTTTTCATACTTATTTCGAAATTTAAACCTAACAATTCTTCTACGATTTTATCTTTCCCGTAAATTAGTTCTATATGACCGGAAGTTGCGATGGTTCTATCACCAGTTTCATCATTAATTGTGTGTAATAAACCTGCGAATCGATCTCCGAAAACACCTTTTAAAAAGTTGGTAAATTTATGTAAATCAAACTTATTTAAATCGGGTGAGGTGGTTACTAAGTTAAATAATAATTCATCAGTTTTAAATGATTTACGAACAACAAAGTACCTAAAAAAGCCTTCTTTTTTAGGACCGTGCCAGGGTGCTAAACCAGTATCTATGCAATAGTGCCTAATATTTTTTAGATGGTCTTCCATTTGTTTGTCAAACAAACCAGAGTCTTTCTCTAAATTATCTCCCATCCACCAAACTCCACGTCTTTTAAAACCAAGTGTAAATTCATCTTTATCTCTTTTGGTTATTCTATCGTAACCGATAGCAGAAAAACCATATTCCATTTTGTTTCTATAATGAAATACATTAGGTGATGTAATAAATGTATCAAAAAGGTCTTTGATATTATCTACTTTACCAATTCGCTCAAAAAGAGACAAGGTACTCTCCTTTTTGTATTGATGTTGTAATTCAATTGGTAATTGAATGTAGGGTGCTCCTGGAATGTCTTGAAATGGTACTTCAATTTCATCTTTAGAGGATTCTAAAACATCTATTAATTTGGCTTCCGCATATTTTTTACTCGATTTTTTAATCTGAGCTTTAACCAATTGGCCGGGTAGGGTATTTGGAACAAAAACAACAAAACTACCTTCTTCAGATTTAATTCTTGCAATTCCTTTTCCTCCAAAAGCGTAATCTTCAATTTTTAATTCTAAAACTTGATTTTTTTTTACAAATTTATTTCGTTCTCTACGTGGCATTTTCTATGATTTAATGGTTTGCAAAATTAAGGAAATTATATGCATTGTCTATTACATAAGAATTAATTTCATTTCCAGATATTTCACTACTTTTGTATAACTTCGGGGATGATTTCTTTCCCACGCTGAATTTTCAGTTCTCGCTGAAAGGATAAAGGTAGAACAGGAATGCTTATTTAATTATAAACATTTAAAACGAAAAAATGGCTGTTTTAGACAAATTAACTTCAAAAGAAGCAATCGAATTAGAAAACAAACATGGGGCTCACAATTATCATCCTTTACCAGTGGTTATCAGTAGGGGTGAAGGGGTATATGTTTGGGATGCAGAAGATAAAAAGTATTATGATTTTTTGTCCGCTTACTCTGCTGTAAATCAGGGGCATTGTCATCCTAAAATTGTAAGTGCTATGGTGAAACAAGCACAAACGCTAACGCTAACTTCGCGTGCATTTTACAATGATGTGCTAGGAAAGTATGAGAAATTTGCGACTCAACTTTTTGGTTTCGATAAATTGTTACCAATGAATACAGGAGCAGAAGCTGTAGAAACGGCTTTAAAGTTAGCCAGAAAATGGGCGTATGAGGTTAAAGGAATTGATGAAAATAATGCAGAAATTATAGTTTGTGAAAATAATTTTCATGGAAGAACTACGACCATCATTTCTTTTTCCAATGATCCTATTGCAAGAAAAAACTTTGGTCCGTATACGAAAGGATTTATAAAAATTGAATATGATAATTTAGAGGCCTTAAAAGAAACATTGGAAAGCAATCAAAATATTGCAGCTTTTTTAGTGGAGCCTATTCAGGGTGAAGCTGGTGTTTATGTTCCTTCTGAAGGATATTTAGCAGCTGCAAAAAAAATGTGTTCAGCGCACAATGTACTTTTTATTGCAGATGAAGTTCAAACTGGAATTGCCAGAACAGGAAGGCTTTTAGCAACTTGTGGAAATTGTACATGTGAAGACAAAAACTGTTCTGGAACTCCAGAAGTAAAAGCAGATATTTTAATTCTTGGTAAAGCATTAAGCGGAGGTGCGTACCCTGTTTCTGCTGTTTTGGCAAATAATTCGATTATGGACGTTATAAAACCCGGGAATCATGGGTCTACCTTTGGTGGTAATCCTATTGCAGCTTCAACAGCAATTGCTGCTTTAGAAGTGGTTTCAGAAGAAAATTTAGCTACAAATGCTCATGAGTTAGGAATGATATTTAGAGCTGAAATCGCTGATTTTGCAGAGGAAAACGATTTGGTAAAGTCTGTTAGAGGAAAGGGGTTATTAAATGCAATCTTAATTAATGATTCTGAAGAGAGTTCTACCGCTTGGGATATTTGTATGAAATTAAGAGATAATGGCTTATTGGCGAAACCAACTCATGGAAATATTATTCGTTTTGCACCACCATTAGTAATCAATAAAACACAACTGATGGAATGTATTTCAATCATTAAGAAAACAATTACTGAGTTTCAATAATCTCAAGTCACAATTATACTTAAGCCATGAAATCATAGATTTATATTTGCGAATTCATGGCTTCTTTTTTTTTGTTTATTTTTGAATAAAATAAAAAAAAATATGACCACACATACTCCCATTCAACAATTAGAGCAATTAACAATCACCAATGCATCAAGAAATTTTTTAGCTGAAATCGCAAAGTGGGCTAAATTTTTATCCATTCTTGGTTTTGTTTTAGTTGGTGTTTTATTAGTGTTTGCTTTTTTTGCAACACCAATTTTTGAAATAGCTATGGAGAAGCAGACTGGTACCCCAAACTCTTTGGGATTTACAATGTTAATTACAAATTTAGGGCTTGCTATTATCTACTTCTTTCCGGCTTATTATTTACTACAATTTTCTAATAAAATGATAAAAGCACTAGTTGACAAAAATGAGGATACTTTGGCAAAAGCTTTTGAGATGCTTAAGTCACATTATAAATTTATAGGAGTGTTTACAATTATAACACTATCATTATATGCTTTGTTTGCCATCGTTGCTGTTATGGGGCTATTATAACTTTCTTCAGCGTCTGACAATAAAGAATTATTGATAGATATTGATTTGATTTCCCTCATTTGTTGTTGGCAATACCATAATTTGACCATTTGCAGATATTTCATCTATCAAATCAGTGTTTAATCTTGTTTTGTTGGTTCTACTTTTGTTGCGCTTCTTTTAACTTGTTCATCATTCCTGACATGTCTCCAAACATTATTCATTATTAACACAAATTTATTAATTTACAAAGAATTTAAATCACCCAAAAAATGAGAAAAATAGTTATTCCTATGATTGTTTTATGCCTTACATTTGCAACTGCTTGTAAAAATGAAACCATGAAAAGTACAGATGCAAAACCCCCGGTAGCAGACAAAATAGCTATAAATTTAGAGAAACACGCTGATGTTAGAGTTGATAATTATTTTTGGATGCGTTTGTCAGACGCACAAAAAAATGCAATCGATAAAGACGCACAAACTCAAAAAGTAGTCAACTACTTGGAGGAAGAAAACACCTACTATAAAGAAGTTACAAAATACACCAAGCCTTTTCAGGAGGAGTTATTTGAGGAAATGAAAGGTAGAATAAAAGAAGATGATTCTTCTGTACCTTATAAAGAGAATGGGTATTTTTATATTACACGATATGAAACAGGAAAACAATACCCTATTTATAGCAGGAAAAAAGAAAATTTAGAGGCTGTTGAAGAAGTTCTTTTTAATGTCAATGAAATGGCAAAAGGTTTCGATTACTATCAATTAGGAGGATTAAATATCTCTTTAGACAATAAGTTAATGGTTTTTGCAACTGATACGGTGAGTAGAAGACAATATTCTTTAAGAATTAAAAATCTAGAAACAGGAGAAATTTATGAAGATATCATAGAAAATACTACTGGAGGTTCTGTATGGGCTAATGATAACAAAACTATTTTTTACACTAAAAAAGATCCTGTTACCCTAAGAAGTGTTAAAATTTATAGACATGTTTTAGGTACACCAACCTCAGAAGATGTCCTTGTTTTTCATGAAAAAGATGATACATTTGGAACTTATGTAACAAAATCAAAATCGAATCAATACATCATTATTGGGTCTTACAGTTCGGTATCTTCAGAAGCTCAGTATGTAGATGCAGACACTCCAACGGCTCCATTTTCGATGTTGCAGCCAAGAGAAAGAGATTTAGAATATAATGTCGCACATTTTGAAGATCATTTTTATTTGTTAACCAATAAAGACAATGCCCTTAATTTTAAGTTAATGAGAACGCCTGTCTCGAAAACAAGTAAAGAAAATTGGGTAGATGTAATTCCGCATAGAGATAGTACTTTGTTAGAAGATTTTTCAATTTTCAAAGACTATTTAGTGCTAGAAGAACGAAACAATGGTTTAAATAAAATACGAATAAAAAGATGGGATGGTCAGGAAGACTACTACTTGCCTTTTTCAGAAGAAACGTATTCTGCGGGAGTGTATTCAAACCCAGATTTTGATACTGATGTGATTCGATATTCTTACAATTCTTTCACAACACCAAGTTCAGTAATTGATTTTAATATGAAGAATCAATCAAAAAATATTAAAAAAGAACAAGAGGTTTTAGGCGGTAAGTTTAAAAAAGAGAATTACCTGAGTAAACGTATTTGGGTTCCGGCTAGAGACGGAAAACAAATTGCTATTTCATTGGTATATCACAAAGACACAGAGTTATCTGAGAAAACGCCAATTTTACAATATGCTTATGGTTCCTATGGGTATACAATATCTGATAGTTTTTCTACGACTCGTTTGAGTTTGTTAGATAGAGGTTTTGTGTATGCATTGGCTCACATTCGAGGAAGTCAGTATTTGGGTAGAGAGTGGTATGAAGATGGAAAAATGTTGAACAAAAAAAATACTTTCAACGATTTTGTAGATTGTTCTAAATATTTAATA
The DNA here is from genome assembly GCA_029245665.1 of Polaribacter sp. Taxonomy (GTDB): domain Bacteria; phylum Bacteroidota; class Bacteroidia; order Flavobacteriales; family Flavobacteriaceae; genus Polaribacter. Next base: position 22,221 of record JAQWOW010000076.1, read on the forward strand.
GAGAAAAAATTTACCTCTCCAAAGCATTTGTATGCTATGGGGGGGTCTGCAGGAGGTTTGCTAATGGGAGCAATTGTAAATATGAATCCAGAATTGTACAACGGAATCATTGCATCCGTTCCGTTTGTAGATGTTATTTCTACCATGTTAGATGAAAGTATTCCTCTAACAACAGGCGAATATGACGAATGGGGAAACCCTAATAACAAGGAATATTATGATTATATAAAATCTTATTCACCTTATGATCAAATAACAGCAAAAGAGTATCCAAATATATTGGTAACCACCGGTTTTCATGATTCGCAAGTTCAATATTGGGAACCAGCCAAATGGGTAGCTAAATTAAGAGCATTGAAAACAGATGCCAATTTGCTATTGTTAGATACCAATATGGAGGCAGGACACGGTGGTGCATCTGGTCGGTTTGATGCCTTAAAAGAAACTGCAAAAATGTACACTTTCTTTTTGGCTTTAGAAAACAAACTAGCTGCTGAAAAGATGAAGTCTTAAAAACAGTTTCAATATTTGAGGATTAAAATGTATTTTTGTAAAACTTTCAAAGAAAAACAGTTTTGTTGCGATTGTAAAGAAGAGATTTTTATCAAATAAAAGATAAATTTTGACTTTCCGTTATACTATAGCAACAACTTTGAGAATTATGATAGAATGATTAGAAACAAAGGAATTACCAATTCAATTTTAGAATTAGTAGGAGAAACTCCACTGATTAAACTACATAAAGTAACTAAAGGTCTTCCAGGTTCATACTATGCTAAATTTGAGGCGTTTAATCCAGGGCATTCAGCAAAAGATAGAATCGCTTTACACATTGTCAAGGATGCAGAAAAAAAAGGCATCCTTAAAAAAGGAGCTACTATTGTAGAAACTACCTCAGGTAATACAGGTTTTAGTTTGGCTATGATAAGTATTGTAAGAGGTTATAAATGTATTTTAGCGGTCAGCGATAAATCGTCAACAGACAAAATAGATTTGCTCAAATCTATGGGAGCAGAGGTGCATATTTGTCCAGCTAATGTTCCTCCAGAAGATCCAAGATCGTACTATGAAGTTGCCAAAAGAATTCACAAAAAAACTAAGAATTCTGTATATATAAATCAGTACTTTAATGAGCTAAACACGGAAGCACATTATAAAAGTACAGGGCCAGAAATTTGGGAGCAAACAGAAGGTAAAATAACCCATTTGGTGGTGGCAAGCGGAACAGGAGGTACTATTTCTGGTGCCGGAAAATACTTAAAAGAGCAAAACCCTAATATTAAAATTTTAGCAGTAGATGCTATTGGTTCTGTTTTAAAAAAATACCATGAGACCGGAGAGCTTGATTTAAATGAGGTGAGTCCCTACAAAATTGAAGGTCTGGGTAAAAACTTAATTCCAACTGCTACCGATTTTGATGTGATTGACGTTTACGAAAAAGTATCTGATAAAGACGCTGCTCTAGAAGCAAGAAGCATTGTTAAAAAAGAAGGGATGTTTCTAGGATATACAAGTGGTGCAGTGATGCAAGCTACAAAACAATACGCAGCAAAAGAGATGTTTACTGAAGACAGTTTTGTTGTGTTAATTTTTTCTGATCATGGTTCTCGATATATGAATAAAATTTACAGCGATGATTGGATGAAAGAAAACGATTTTTTGTAACAATAAATGTGCACTTTACAATTTGATAAAATGCAAAAAAATCGGTTACTTTGTACCTCGATTAAAAAATAAAAAACACTACACATGACCAAAGATTTATTTGAAAGAATAAAAGAAGACAAAGGACCTCTTGGAAAATGGGCAGATATCGCAGAGGGGTATTATGTTTTTCCAAAGTTAGAAGGACCAATTTCTAATAGAATGTCTTTTAATGGGAAAAAAGTAGTTACTTGGAGTATCAATGATTATTTAGGACTCGCCAACCATCCAGAGGTGTTAAAAGTTGATGGAGAAGCAGCTAAAGATCATGGAATGGCATATCCTATGGGTGCAAGAATGATGTCCGGTCATACGCCCAAACACGAACAACTAGAAAAAGAATGTGCTGCCTTTGTAGACAAAGAAAAAGCATATTTATTAAATTTTGGGTATCAAGGAATTATGTCTGCTATAGACGCTTTGGTTACCAAAAATGATATTATTGTATATGATATGGATACACATGCTTGTATTATAGATGGGGTGCGTCTTCATGCAGGAAAGCGTTTTGTATATCGCCATAACGATATGGAAAGTTTTGAAAAAAATATCAAGCGTGCAAAAAGAATGGCAGAAAAAACAGGTGGAGGAATTTTAGTGATTTCTGAAGGTGTTTTTGGAATGCGAGGAGAACAAGGTCGTTTAAAAGAAATTATCGCTTTTAAAAAAGAGTATAATTTTAGAATTTTAGTAGACGATGCTCACGGATTTGGAACCCTTGGAGAAGGAGGTAGAGGTACTGGTTTTGAACAAGGGGTGCAAGATGAAATAGATGTATATTTTGCAACGTTTGCAAAATCGATGGCAGGTATTGGTGCTTTTTTAGCGGGGAGTAATGAAGTTATTCAATATTTACAATACAACATGCGTTCGCAAACATTTGCAAAATCCTTACCGATGGCTATGGTAAAAGGTGCCTTAAAGCGTTTAGACATGTTACGTACCATGCCAGAGTTAAAAGAAAAATTATGGAAAAACACCAATGCTTTACAATCTGGGTTACGAGCAGCTGGTTTTGATTTAGGAACTACACAAACATGTATCACTCCTGTATTCTTAAAAGGAGATATTCCAGAAGCCATGGCAATGGTGAATGATTTACGAGAGAACCATGGGATATTTTGTTCTATTGTTGTGTATCCAGTCATACCCAAAGGATTAATTATTTTACGATTAATACCAACCGCAACTCACACTCAAGAAGACATAGACGAAACTATTACGGCTTTTTCTGCGATTCGAGTATTGTTAGAAAATGGGACGTACAGAAAAATTGCAGCTTCAATGCAATAAATTTTTATGAATAGATATAAAACCGAGTCAATCCTCTCGTTTTTTTTACTTTAATTTTTTTAAAAATATCTTTAGTTTGAATTTTTTAATAATATTAACAGAGAATACTAACAACACCCTTTCATTTTTAATGAATAAAAAAAGGATCCTTACAAAAAAGCCCATTATTTTTTAAATTAATTTTATTATATTTATTAGTATTTTTATCGGACCCCCTAAGTCTGTCAAAAAAAAGTCATACTTCACATCGGTTATTATATGAAAAAATAGCTCTTTTTAAAAAGGGTTTTTTTAGCTTTTTAATGTAATAATTAGTTTCTAATGCTTTATATCAAATAGTATCTATGGATGTTAAAAACATCCTCGTGATATTGTGTTTTTATCTTATTGACACCTAATTATCATAGGTTAAAAAGAGTAATTAATAGAAATAACAAACCCGAAATGAATCTTACAAAAACTCTCAGGAAACAAGGATACGACTTGATAGAAGGACCTATTCGAAACCATAATTTATTACAATTGTGGTTGAAAACTATGTTTAATGATGTAGAACT
>JAQWOW010000079.1 GCA_029245665.1 Polaribacter sp.
TTCACCAATATTTGGTCTTGCTATTTCGTCACGAACATATAAAACCAAAGGTTCTAAAACTCTGGCAAAACCAGTAGGGATTTGTTTTGTTTTGTATTGTTTTGCTAATCTTGAAAACCAAAACAATAATAGGGTCCCAATTAAAAGAATTCCTACAACACTTTTTGTAATTGAGAAATCTAATGTTTTGTGTGCGTTTGTTGCATGATGTGTTTCATCAAAAGAAAGGGTTGCTGCTCCTTTGTCTAACTCGTAGATTTTAGAGTGAATTTTTGCAAATTTTAATCCTTTTTTTTCTACAATTACATGTCCATCGTCGTTGTGGTGAAATTCTGAAGACATAAAAGTAACGAGACCCTCACTTGACCACAGAATAACGGGTAAAGGAAAACCGATATGTTTTCTTTCGCCTTCATCAGAGGTGTATGAAAATAGCGAAAAGTCATGAGAATCTTTGATGTGGTGAAGAATATAAGCTTCTACCTCTTCTTTTGTATTTATACGCCCACCATCATTTTGATTGTCGTGTTTTTTATCAGATTCTGAAGCAAAGCTTGTTGTGGAAAACAAGGCTATAACTGCAATTAAAAGAAATTTGATTGTTTTTTGTGCAACCTTCATTGTAAAAATACGCTTTCTAAATTCGGCGCAAAGATATGGAATAATTCAAAATTACAAACCTTTTTTAGCGCTATTTTTTATTATTGTTTTTTCTTCAAAATTTTTGCGACAATAATGGCTTCTGTAGCTAAAAAAAGAATCACAGGGATAAATAATGACATCCTTGCAGAAAGAGATAATTCTTCTTTGGTAAAGATTGATTTGTAAAAAAGCACGCAGAAAAGTGTAATTTTTAATAGAATAGAACCAAGGTAAATAAAACCCAGTTGTTCATAAACCTTATCAATTGTTGAAAATACAAAAAAATTAAGACAAAGCACTACTGAAAAGCTCAGGTGAAATAAGTATACTTTTTTTAATGAGAAAGGGATCTTTATTTGTTGGCTTTCTAAAAAAAAATCATGCACTGAAAAACCAATTAAGAACACCATAAAGAGAACAATGGAATCGGTAAGAATGCGTTTAATCATTAATTTTGTTGGCTTGTTTAATGAATGAATACATTGCTAAAAAAATAGCAACAAGCGTTGTTATTTCTGTTAAAAAAGAAGTTTCAAATTTCGTGTCTAACCATTTTCCTAGTAAAAAACCTAAGTAAATAGTCAGTCCCATTTGCAAACCAGCACTTGAGAGCTGAAGGGCTTTGTTAGGCGGTTTTTTCTGAAAGTCTTTTTTCGTCATTGTCAGAATTCAATTCTTTTATAGCTCCTTTCATAGCGCAGGTAGCATTAAACGACGCTCCGGGTTCTATCGAAAGTTTACCAATTATTACTTCTCCAGAAATATCTGCTGTTGCTTTTATAGTTAAGGTATTAGAGACCAAAAGTTCTCCAGAAAATTTTCCTTCAATATCTGCATTTGTTGCTTCAACCTTTCCTTTTATGAAACCATCAGATCCAATTATAACTCTGCCATCAGTTTTTAATGATCCTTCGAGGGTGCCATCAATTCTAAAATCCCCATCTGATTTAATATCTCCAATAATTGTTGTGTTTTTAGCGATAACATTTCTTTCCATAACGTTACTTTTTTCTGGGTTTGTGTTTTTACGAAACATTTTACTTATTTAATTGCAGTACTAATTCTTTTGCTTTTTTTCCCTCTTCTGTACTTCCATAGCTAACTGCTATAAAATCTAAGGCAATTTTATAGGCTTCTTTTTCTTTGTATTTGCCTATAGCATATGCTTTTAAGAGTTCAAATTTAGGGATTAATTTTGAATTTTGTATGGTTGGGATAAGAGTATCTATTTTAGCAACGGTTTCTTCGAACTTATCTTCTTTAAATATATAATATATTTCTTTGTATAATTCTTGCAGTTCATCAATGGATATTTCTTCTTCAAAGGGCTTGTTAGGGTTCCTTAGAATTTGAGCAAATTTTGTTTTCGGATATTCTGAAAGTATTATCTCTTTGTGTTTGTTTGCTTTTGTTGCATCTTTTAAACCAGAATAAAGTTTGTGTAAATGCCAGTTGATAGGTAAAATTAATTCTTTTTTAGGATTTAATCCAGCGACTCTTTCCAGTCGTTGAATAGCTAGTTTTGAGTCTTTTAATTGTTCTTTGTAAATAATTCCTAATTCATACAAAGCATCATTTCTATCAAGTTTCAAGGTGTCAATTACTTTTTTGTCAGTAGGAATCGTTTTAAGATAACTCTTTAAATCGTATCGAGAATTTTTTGTGGATACTTGTAAAGCATTTTTTTCTGTTGAATTTGAACCCATTTTAGAAGACCATCTCCAAGCATCTTCTAACGTTCTAGTTCCCCAAGTTTTTTTAAACGCTGTTTTCCCGAAATTTAAAGACTGAGAATTGTAGAAATACCATTTTCCTTTGTTTGATGATTGAAGAGAATTCCCCCCAAAGGATGCTCCGAAAGCTTGTTGATTTAACTTTAGCTGTGCTGCTTTTTCATCCTTCTCTTTAAGCTTGTCTATATATTTTTGAAAATAAGCTTCTTGTTCTGTTTTAGAAAAGGAGACTATTTTAAGAATACTATCATTTTTACGAATGGTATTTTCAAAATTAATTAAAGAAGCTAAGTTTCTGTGTTTTCTTTTAATACGTCTTATTCTTAAATTTAGAGTATCTGTTGAAATCGATAATACACTATCATAATAAGAATTTGCCAATTGGTATTTAGAATTTTTGAAATTAATATTTCCTAATTTTTCATAGGTAAAGGTTTTTTGTTTACTATTATTTGATTTAGTTCTAAGCGATTTGTTATAGTAATCAATTGCTAGATTGGTACTGTCGCTTTTTTCGTACAAGAAACCAACCTGATAATAGAGCGCGTCTAGATAGGCTTTATTGTCTCTGTTTTTAATTAACTTTTGCATCTTTTCTAAAATTGCAGTAGCAGAAGAATCAGTGGTAGAATTTTTTGCTAGTTCAATATTTGCGTTCATTTTATATTTGAACGGTGCCTTTTTAAAGTTGATGATTTTGTTGAACACAAATGAAGCAGAGTCTTTTTTCTCTTCAGAACTATAAATTTGCCCCAACACAAATAAGTTTCTAGCTCCTTGATCTTTATTTTTTAAACTTTCAGTTGCTTTGATAAGGTATTTTTTAGCTTTTTGAATACTATCTGCTTTGATATATGCCATTGCCAAAGCGGTATACCCTTGTTCTTTAATTATTTCGGGTAATTCAGCTTCAAGGCTGTCTCTTACTTCAAGAAGTAGCTTCATGGATTCGATAGCGAATTCCTCATTATCGATTCTTATATTCGCTTTTGCTCTCCAAATTTTAGTTTCATTGATTAAGTTTGCAAAAGGATAACTGGCAATAATATAGTTAAAAGCCTCTATTGCCGGGATAAAACGTTGCTCATAATAACGAGCTTTGCCTAATAAGAGGTAAGCCTCATCAATTTGGCTATTCCTTTCTTCGCCATTTATATTCATCCCATGTTTTTGGATGGCTTTTACAGCTTTTTCTTCGGCCATACCAAAAGGAGTAGTGGCTTTCTCTTCTTCTTTTTTAGGACTGTTAAACCCAAAACCCATGCCTGAATTATTTTTAGAGAGGGTTAATTTTTTTTCTTCGAATTTAATTGGCTCTAGAGGCAATTGCTTAAACCAATCATCTTTATAGTCACTATTGATGGCCTCAATTCCCTTAGAAAAAGATTCTTTCCCATTAAAAAGCACATTAAATTTTGTATTTAAAGACTGCCAATTTCTACTGATAACAGTATCTTTTTTTGTACTACAAGAATATAAAATTGCAAATACAGAAAGAATTAAAAGTATTTTTTTAGTGTATTTTACACAAATAAACATTGGTTAAACGATTGTTTTTAAAAAACGATGAAAATAATAATTTCTATTTTAAAACTACTTTCTTTGTAAAATAGTATACATAAGATTGTAAAAATAGTAATAAAATAAGAATACAAGACTTAAACAGAAAAATAGCTTTCTAATTCTTTTAAAGTTTCTGTTGATGTTTCAATGTCTTTTACCAAAACCCCTTTATCTGAAACAACAATTCTCTCACAAACTTCTGTTATGTGTGTTCAATCATGACTAGAAATTAAAACAGTAATTTCTTTATTTTCAATTAGTTTTTTAATGATGGTTTTTAATCTAATTTGAGTCGTTGGATCTAAATTAGCAAAGGGTTCATCTAAAATAATCACTTTTGGAGTTCCCATCATAGCTGCAACAATTCCTACTTTTTTCTGATTTCCTTTACTTAAATCTCTCAAATATTTTTTCTTTCCAATAATCTCTCCATTGAAAAATTCATCAAACTGAGTTAAAAAAGTTGTTACATCTGCTTTATCCATTCCTCTTAAGTTCCCAATAAATTCGAAATATTCCTCAGGTGTTAAATAACCAATTAAAAAAGATTCGTCTATAAAAGATTCTGTAAATTTTTTCCACTCTTCACTTGTATTCACAACGATATCATTGGTTGTAATTGATCCTATTGTTGGTCTAATTAAGTCTAATAAAATATTAAAGAATGTGGTTTTTCCTGCTTCATTATTACCCACTAAACCAAAACTCTCAACTGTTGGAATCTCTATTGATGGAATATTTAGCACTTCTGCTTTTCCGTATTTTTTATCTCTATAATCAATTAGAAATTCTATTTTTGCAACATGCTAAAAGTGAATACAATTTCTTTTAAATACCATCCAAAAAGACCTGTTTTGGAGGGGTTTAATTTTTCTTTACATCAAGGCGAACATATTTGTATAATGGGTGAAAGCGGTTGTGGAAAATCGACACTCTTAAAGGCTATTTATGG
>JAQWOW010000085.1 GCA_029245665.1 Polaribacter sp.
GGAAATGAGAGAAGACGTTCAAGCTGAGGTTGCGACACTTTGGAAAAATGCTACTACAGAAAACTTATCTGAGATTGGTGATTTAGAAGGATATAGTACTGATTTTTATAATTTATTTGGTTTTAAAGTTGAGGGTGTTGACTATGATGCTGATGTCAATGAAGTTGTAAACGTACCTAGTATTCAATAAGTGACCCTTCTTTTTAAAGAGGCTTATAAATAGAAACCTCACAGATTGTATTTAGTGAGGTTTTTCTTTTTTATCTTGCAAAAAAAATAAAACGAATGAAAGCGGTCACCATCAAACAGCTCAAAGACGAATTATCTCATACACCTGCGTTGGATCTAAAAGAGTTGTGTTTGCATTTGGCTAGGTTTAAAAAGGAGAATAAAGAGCTACTTACGTATCTTTTATTTGAGTCTCACGATGAAGAATTCTTTATTCAAAACTTAAAAGAAGAGGTCGATATACAGTTTGATGATATCAATACGAATAGCTTTTTTTATATTAGAAAAAGTATACGTAAAATATTGTCCTCTATAAAAAAACACATTCGTTATTCTAAAAAGAAAGAGACTGAAGCCGAATTGCTATTGTATTTCTGTAAAAAATTGAAAGCATTTAAACCTTCTATAGGTAGAAGCACGAGGTTGCAAAATATTTTCGACACACAGGTAAGAATGATTAAAAAAGCGATTGAGAGATTGCATGAAGATCTTCAATACGATTATCAATTAGAACTTGATGAATTATTAGAAAATGAATAAAGAAAGACCCGTTTTACAAAATTTAATCAGAGATAATATGTCTGCCATAGAGTTGTTTCAAAATGCAACTTTACGACCTATTATAAAAATGCAACATAACCTATTAATTGGCTCTTTTAAAAACTATATTCAAATACGGAAAATAGATTTTTCAAGTCTTACTGTTCAAAAAAAGAGAAGTAAAATTGGCGCTGTTTATCTAAAAGATATAAATTATAAAAATCGTATTTTAGGTCTTATTATGGGGCATTTTACTATGGCTGAGTTCCAATATTATTGTTTAAATTCTTCAGAGCTGAACAAGAGAATTCTTAAAATTGTTGCCCAAAGAGTGCAAGATAGTTTTGTAGAGGATTTGTAAAATTGTTACCCGATGTCACGGATTTGCAACAAAAAGTGCTAGCGCGGAAATGTTTTCCGTGCATTTAACGATCAATAATTTAAATGAACCCAAGTGTTCTGCACTTGGGTTTTTCCTGTTTAAAAAGATGTGTTATCTTTAGAAAACAAAAAAAATTGCATGTCAACAAAATACAAAGCTACCGTGAAAGGAGATAAAGAAATGCACGGATTTCAAATCCACGCCATCGGGTTTTTAGATATTAATTTTATGCAGACAGAAGTGATTTCCTTTAAACTAAGATTTATTGCATACTTTAATTACGTTGTTTTTTTGTAAATTAGCCTTAATTAGAACACACTTAAATTAAAATTATGGAATTTATTGGATACCTCACTATTGCCTTGAAAATTATTGTTGGTGTAAGTATTTTAAATGTTTGGTTATTGCGAAAAAATAAAGCAACTAAATGGAGAGGCGGTAATGCTGTAAATATTGTCGAAGAATTTCAAGTATATGGTTTTTCGAAGCAGTTTTGTTATTTTATTGGATTCTTAAAAGTAAGTTTAGCTATCATATTATTGGCTTCTATACAATTTAAAACCCTTACTTTAATTGGGGTTTTAGGGTTAAGCATATTGCTATTAGGATCTATAATTATGCATATCAGAATAAAAGATGCGTTGTATAAATCATTTCCTGCATTCTTATTTATTCTAATGAATCTTATGATTGCTTATGCATCTCTTTAAAAGTAAGTAGAAAAGGTCTTAATTGCAATACATAAGTTTAAAGTAGAAAAGATAAAAGCAGGGGCAGATTTAATGAAATTATCTTTAATTTTAATTCGTACTACAAATCCTAAAAGCATTAACAAGCATAACCCAGTGGATGCGAACAATAGTAATGTTGGAGTAAAGTAAAGTCCTATTAATAAACCTATTGCTCCTAATAATTGAAGAAATCCAGTTAGTTTTCTAAACTTTGGTAAACCATACCTCTTAAATTCTGAAATAATAAATTTTGAGTAAAAGCAGGTAATTCCGAAATAAATAAAAGCCAAACTTGAAAACCAAGTTAATATTGTAAGTAAATTCAAAAGGTTTGTTTATCGTTAAAATTTTATTTTAAACAAGATTACAATAAAATTATAACTATTTAATTGAAGAAAGTAATTTTATTCTC
>JAQWOW010000095.1 GCA_029245665.1 Polaribacter sp.
AGAATTGTCACCAAAGTGGAAAATGGGGTATTCATCTGGTTATGACGTCAAAGGAGGTGCGTTTACATTTTCAAGATTCAATTTTTCTAGAGATTTAGATAGTTGGCAATTTAATTTTAATTGGGTCCCTTTTGGTACAAATTCCTCTTACACCTTCTTTATCGGAATTAAATCATCTATTTTATCAGATTTAAAATGGGACAAAAACAAACCACCAGACCGAAGATTATTCTAATAATTAAGAATTGAATTAATAGTATGAAAAAAATCATAACAACTACCAAAGCCCCGTCACCAATAGGTCCTTATAATCAGGCAGTATTGAGTGGAAATATACTGTACACTTCAGGACAAATTGCTGCCAACCCTAAAACAGGGGAAATTGTTTTATCTTCAATCTTAGAAGAAACAAAACAAGTAATGGAAAATCTGAAAGAAGTCTTAGCTGCAGCAGAAATGACATTTGAAAACGTGGTTAAAACATCTATATTTATCTCTGATATGAATAATTTTGAGGAGATAAATACTGTATATGCGAAATATTTTAATGATGAAACGGCACCTGCAAGAGAAACAGTAGAAGTGGCAAACCTTCCTAAATTTGTAAATGTGGAAATTAGTGCTATTGCCATTAAATAACTCTACCTATTACTGATTATAAAAAAACTGATAGTTAAATAACTATCAGGTTTTTTATATTTTTTTGCTTAGTGGTTATAATGAATCAGCATATTCAATTAAATCTACAATTTTAGTAGAATATCCTATTTCATTATCGTACCAAGAAACTACTTTTACAAAATTGTCATTAAGAGCAATCCCGGCGTTTGCATCAAAGATTGAAGTACGAGTATCTCCTACAAAATCTTGTGAAACAATTAGATCTTCAGTATATCCAAGAACACCTTTCATTGGTCCGCTTTCAGAAGCTGATTTCATTGCAGCACAAATTTCTTTGTAAGAGGCTGGTTTGTCTAATTTTACGGTTAAATCAACAACAGAAACATCCATTGTTGGAACCCTAAAAGCCATCCCTGTTAATTTTCCATCCATTGCAGGAATTACTTTACCAACTGCTTTCGCAGCACCTGTAGAAGAAGGTATAATATTATGAATTGCAGAACGACCACCTCTCCAGTCTTTCATAGAAGGACCGTCAACCGTTTTTTGAGTTGCAGTTGCAGCGTGAACCGTTGTCATTAATCCTTCAACGATACCAAAGTTATCATTTAAAACTTTCGTTATCGGTGCTAAACAGTTGGTTGTACAAGAAGCATTAGAAAAAATCTTTTGGTCTGCTTTTAATTCTGTGTTATTTACACCCATCACAAACATTGGTGTGTGGTCTTTAGAAGGTGCAGATAAAACAACTTTTTTAGCTCCTGCTTTTAGGTGTTTTCCGGCAGTTTCTTCTGTTAAGAAAAATCCTGTAGATTCAATAACGTATTCGGCACCAACTTCGTCCCATTTTAGATTTGCTGGATCTCTTTCTGCAGTAATTCTGATGGCATTTCCGTTGACTACCAGTTTTCCATCTTTTACCTCTACTGACCCATCAAATGCACCGTGAACAGAATCATATTTTAACATGTAAGCTAAATAATCTACTTCTAGTAAATCGTTGATAGCAACAATTTGTACATTTTCTCTTTTTACAGCTGAACGAAAAGCTAATCTTCCTATTCTTCCAAATCCGTTAATCCCTATTTTAATCATTATTTTATTATTTGTTATTATTGTTGTTATTATGTGGTCATGATATCTGACACTCGAATTAATTCTTTATTTATTTTTGATTGTCCTTTTATGGCTTTTTCAAGTGGAGTTAGTTGTATTTTATCACTTGACAAACCAACCATTAGATTAGATTTTCCTTCAAGTAAACTTTCAACAGCTTTTACACCCATCCTACTTGCTAGAACTCTGTCAAAACAAGAAGGAGATCCTCCTCTTTGCATGTGTCCTAATACAGAAACTCTAACTTCATATTCTGGTAAGTGTTCTTCTACGTAATCCTTTAATTCAAAAACATTTTTTCCAATTTTATCACCTTCTGCTACAACAACAATACTAGATGATTTACCCGATTCTTTACTTCGTGTTAAAGATTCTAACAGCCTATCTAAACCCAAATCTTCTTCTGGAATTAATATTTCTTCAGCTCCTGCTCCAACTCCAACGTTTAAGGCAATATGCCCCACATCTCTTCCCATCACTTCTACAAAGAATAATCTATTGTGAGAACTAGCTGTATCTCTAATCTTATCAATTACATCTACAACAGTGTTCAGTGTGGTATCATAACCTAATGTGTGTGAAGTTCCAAAAATATCGTTGTCAATAGTCCCTGGGATTCCGATTACTGGAAAGTTAAATTCTTGATTAAAAATCAAAGCGCCTGTAAAAGTACCATCACCTCCAATACATACTAATGCATCAATATTTGCTGCTTTTAAAGAGTTGTAGGCTTTTATCCTTCCCTCTTTAGTTCTGAACTCTTTTGACCTTGCTGATTTTAAGAAAGTTCCGCCTTTATTTATAATTCCTTTTACACTACGTGCATCTAAATTTATAAAATCTGCTTCTATCATTCCTTCATAACCACGATACACTCCAGAACATGCTATTCCATGAAACGCACACGTTCGAACTACTGCTCTGATTGCTGCGTTCATTCCTGGAGCATCTCCTCCGGAGGTCATTACTGCTATTTTTTTTATTTTACTCATATATCTAAGTGTAAAATTAATGCTTTAAAACCGTTTAAAATAATAAAACTACGAAATCGTTTTAGGCTAATTCATGCAATTATAGCTATAGAAATTGGAGTTTTATTTTATCAAATTTAATGCAACATTATAATCAATTTACAAGAATAATAATTATTACGAATCTATCAATTATAAAATGAGAATAGTAATATTTCTAGTAATAAATTCTATCAAAGTTAAAATTGTTATTTTTAAAATACAAGGTGGGTATTTTTAGAGTCAGTATTGAAAAGGGTGTGCTATTTTTTTTTAACTATTTTTTTTAAAAGGCCAGATAGGGTGTTAAAATTAACTTGGTAAGACAAACCCACTCCTTGGGTATACCCTTCCTCTTCTGTAGAATATTGAATTTCATTTTGTCTATTGAAAATAACACCTCTAAAATTTCCTTCTTTGTTTAATAAAACTTCTACTTTCACTTCACCAACCACACTGGATTGAGTTTGAGCACCAATTGGAACTCCAACCTTTCCATTGATAATAACTTTGTCACCTAATTGTGTACTTACAGAAACATCAACTTGATTGTCTGTATTTAGTCTGTCTATATCATTTCCATTATTTCCTTGTTGATAGTCTAAACCTAATTGAAATTTATCATCAGGGGTACTCAATAAATTAGAAAAAGCTGCAGCTACTGCGCTAGTAGCAGTACTTGAAATAGTAGCACCTACATTAAAATCTAATTTATCCGGATTTACAAAATTACTAAAAGCAAGTAATGAAATAAATTGTGTAGTTTTTTCATTTATATTGTTATCATTTAAAACAAACTCTAATTCACTTGCAATAGTTGGATCTACATTTGTTAATTGTATGTCTAAATCTTGTTTTGAACTGAACAAACCTCCAGTAATTCTTGTTACTAAATCTACTTCAATTTTTCTATTAGAATTAAAATTTTGTAGCAAAACTCCAGGATTTGCTTTGGCCTTGTATATTGCTGTAACATCTAAATTTGCTTCGGATGGATTTCCATTCCATGAAACTGCTCCTCCGTTTTGAATTAAAAAAGGTTTATTTACAATTCCCCCGTATTTAAAATCATAAACTCCATTATTTATGATATAATCTCCAAACATATTAAACTTACCTCGAGTATTTATTTCTATCCTAAGGTTTCCAGACCCATTTCCAGTTAATTGACTTCCATTCACCTCATCTATTACTACTTGGGCGGTAGCATCTTTAGTCACCTCTAAATCGATATCAAGCGAGAGCCCTTTGACAGCCTCTAAAGCCACTTCTTTTTGTTTTTCTAAATACTTAGTATCTTTTGAATTAAAATGAATTAATCGATAGCTATCTGCCGTTTCAACATCTTTAAGTGGTAGTACAAAATTGGTTCCTGACATTGTTTTTGCATTAACATCTATTGTTAATTGATCTGTTAATCCTGTAAAATTTGCTATTCCATCAATAAAAGCAGAACCGTAATACAACGCTTCCTCAGAATCTTTGGTATCTAAAACTAATAAATTATCACTTTTTATTTGCATTTCTAAAACCCATTGATTAAAGTTTTTATGAGAAATACTTCCTTTTAAAATACCCTTGGTTTTGTATTTTGTGTCTAGCAAAGAAAATCCTTTAAAAATAAAAGACTGATCCTTTAATGTTATTTGTGGATCCTCTTCAAAATTATAATCTATGTTTAAATATGGAAATTTCAATCCTGCGTTTTTTAGAGAAAGAGATCCAATCATTTCTGGATTTCCTAAAAATCCTTTTAGAGAAAAATCACCAGAAACCGCGCCTCTTATTGACGATAGCACATCTTTTCCTAAAGGACTAAAAGCATCTAAACCAAACTCTTCTAGGGTTACATCTAAATCTATCAAAGGTCTTTTATTTGAAAAATCTAAAGCACCTGAAGCCATGATACTTTTGGCTTTTTTATTGTTTATAGACAAATCAACTTTGTACTTATCATAAGAATTATCTCCTTTGATATTTAAAAATAAATCACCTTGCTTAAAATTATTTACCTCAAAATCTTTGATTGATAAAAAAGCTTCTGGATTGTACAATCCTTCTCTTTGATTAATATCTATATTACCAGAAAGTGTCCCTTTTAGAGCCAAACTATCTAACACAGGTAAAAAACTTTGTAATTTTAACTTCGTAAAATCTACGGAAATATTTTTATCCGTTTCTCCTTTTAATGTTCCCGAAAAGGCTACTTTTTGCTCACCAGAAACTAATTTAAATTGACTAAAACTGAACTCATTTTCTTTTAAATCGAAGGTAACTTTATCTGTATCTGACGTATTTGGATTTATGTCCCAAACATTGTCTTTAAATTTAAATGAAGATTTCTCAAAACCAACCACAGATTTTCCATCTGAATTAAAGGTGTAGAAAAAATCAAGATTAAAATTTTCATTTTTTTTATTTCCACCAATAAAAACAGATTTAAAGTACAAGGTATCCCTCTGATTTAAACTCAATAAGTTAAGTTTCGAAATAGAATAGTAATCTGTGTTAAACTCTGACGCTGTTAGATGAGAATTGTAAAGCGGATTCTGATTATCTGTTCTCAATAAGACGTCTTTTATTTCATTATTTTGAACCTCTATTTTGGGAGAGGAAAATGTCACTTTTAATTGATTTTTATCAGCCTTTATTTTACCTTTAATCTTGGTATTGTCATCAATAGAAATGTCAGGAAAAAAAACAGTAACGATTTGATTGTAAATTGTAAAATTAAAATCCAAATACTGATTAGGTTCTACTGCATAGGGAACATAGTTGGTATACATACTACCCAAAGCATTTTGTGCAACTGAAAATAGTTCAGAAAAATTAAAGTTTCCGGAAAGAGATCCATTAGCGATATCCTCTGATACTAATGCTATTTTTTTTGTACTGTCTTTTAATGATGAACTTATATTAAATTCTTTAAAATTAAACTCTTCATCCTGATTTGTGTATAAAATATTTTTAAAAACTGCGTTTCCAATAATATCATCAAATGTATTTCCTTCGATATCAATTTTTATATTTCCTTTTAAAACAGAAATGCTATCTCTTGTAAAAAGATTCGTTGCTTTTAAATCTAAATACTGTATTTCAGCGTCAAAATCGAACTTATTTGTATCTAAAGACAAATCTGCTAAACCCTTAAATTTCATGTTAAAGTTCTCATCATCAATTTTTAAATCACCATCAAACTTATTATTTTGATATTGACCATTTACATCAATATTTTTATAAGAGTAATTGTTAAAATTGAGTTCAGAAATATTCCCTAAGAATGAAGTATTGATATTTTCTATTTTAAAACCACTTCCCTTCACATCTCCTTTTAAAGATATTTCTCCAAATAGAGGGTTGCTGAGAAATCTTCCAATATTAAAATTACTTAAGGAAACCTCTCCATCGTAAATTGAAGTATCTATATTATCTATATTGTAAATTTGTAAATCTGAAAAAACATTCCCAATTTGTGTTTTTAAATCTAAAATAGCATCTATTTTTTGGGGCATAAGATTCAATTTTCCTTTTATTGTGAATTTTCCTAATTCCCTAAATTCTTTAGGCAATACCCTTCCCAAAACATTTGGTAAAATCTTTTTTAATTCATTATAGGTGGCAGATAAATTTTTAAAATCACCTTTGAAGACAAAACCTCTTTGAAAATTTACTGCATTTACAAAATCTAAATCTCCAACTATATTTATGCCATACTGAGAAGTTAACCTGAATTTATCTAGAGAAAAATCATTTAGCTTTCCTAATAAATTTCCAGAAAACCGTACGACATCATCTCCTCCTAATTCACTGTAGTATTTTTTTAAATCTGGAATTGCAACCTTGCTATTATCAAAGATTGCATTGATATTTACTTTGTCATTAAAAGTTGCTAAATCTCCTTTTTTGTAAGTAAAGTCTATAGAAGCTCTAATTTCTGATTTTCTTGTTTTTAATATTGTATTCTGAAAGTGCATAGCAGTTTTAGAATAAGTAAAATCTGTTGTCAAACTAGTAACCTCTAAATCTTTGTTATCTGTAAAATACAAACCTCTAATTTTTGAAGAAAAATCAGGACCATGAATAAGAAGGTCTTGTAAATTCCCTCCTCCATTTTGAGCGGAAAAAGAAATTGGAATTTTATTATTTTGGTTTATCAGTGTGTAATTAAAATCATTTAAATACACATCAGAAGATTTTAATATAAATGGATTCGATAGAGAGTCTTTTGGAATACCGTCATCAAAAGAGTCTATAAAAACAGTCATATTATCATCAGTCTCTCCTAAATAGGTTTTCATGTTAACAAAAACACCTTCTAGAAAAACACTCCCTAAATTAACTTCACTTTTAATAATTTTTTTAGCATTAAAGACAGAGGTACTTAATTTATGAACAAAAATTAAAGTATCTTGGTGATGATCTCTAATTTTAACACCTTCTAACTGTACCTTACCCAACAGAGATAAATCTATTTTTTTTATAGAAATACTCGTATTAAACTCATTATTTAGTCTTTTTGTAGCATAATTTCCGAGTTTTGTTTGTGTATAAGGAATAGAAAGTACAACACTAACCAATAGCAGTAGGAGTATAAAGCACCCAAACAATTTTAGTATTTTATTTCGAACTTTTTTGATAACTATTTCTATTTAATATGAATCTAACTGTTAGATATCTGACAAAATAACTGTCAATCAACACAAAGAACGTGCAAATTTAACAAAGAATTAAATTTCTATTCTTAAAAAAGGAAGACAACATAAAATTATCCTTAATTTCGCATCGAATTATTATCTTATATGGGAAAACCTGTTTACATATTAGGAATAGAATCTTCTTGCGATGATACAAGTGCTTCGGTAATTTGCAACGCAAAAGTGTTAAGTAATATTGTAGCAAATCAAGAGATACACTCTAAATACGGTGGAGTTGTTCCAGAATTAGCCTCTAGAGCCCACCAACAAAACATTGTTCCTGTTATACATCAAGCAATTGAAAAAGCAAATATCTCCAAAGAAGATTTGTCTGCGGTAGCTTTTACTCGGGGCCCTGGATTAATGGGGTCTTTATTGGTAGGGACATCTTTTGCAAAGTCCTTAGCTTTGGGTTTGCAAATTCCATTGATAGATGTAAACCACATGCAAGCACATATTCTATCTCATTTTATTGAAGAAAGTTCAACTAAAATACCTCCTTTTCCTTTCATATGCCTTACAATTAGTGGAGGGCACACTCAAATTGTGAAAATTACAAATCATTTTGAAATGGAAGTTTTAGGAGAAACAATTGATGATGCTGTTGGAGAAGCTTTTGATAAGTCTGCTAAAATTTTAGGGTTGCCTTATCCTGGTGGACCAATGATAGACAAATATGCAAAATTAGGAAATCCCAAAGCATTTAAATTTACCAAACCAAAAGTAGGAGATTTAGATTTTAGTTTTAGTGGTTTAAAAACAGGAATTCTCTATTTTATTGAGAAAAATCAACGAATCAATTCGAATTTTATTAAGGAAAACTTACATGATATTTGCGCTTCAATTCAACATACGATTGTAGAAATATTGATGGATAAGTTAAAAAATGCTGTAAAATATTCAGGTATAAAACAGATCGCAATAGCTGGAGGTGTTTCAGCAAATTCAGAAATTAGAAATCGATTACATCTCGCTGAAAAACAATTTGGATGGACAACTTATATCCCAAAATTTGAATACACCACAGATAATGCTGCAATGATTGCTATTACTGGATACTTAAAATATTTAAAGAATGAGTATGCTGATGTTTCTGTAACTGCAAAAGCACGTCTAAAAGTTACACAATAAAACCATGAGGACTTTTAAAAACCGACTTATATTCAATAGTAGCTATTTTCTTTTATGGATTGGATATTTTACTTTTGCACGGCTATTTTTTTTACTTTTTTATATTGACAAAACAAAAGAAATTGGATTCTTAACTGCTTTAAAAACTTTTATCTACGGTATCCAATTAGATATATCCTTTGCTGCATACTTGTGTTTTTTACCATTTTTACTGATGATCTTTTCGGTATTTGTAAGCTCAAAAAAAATAGGAATCATCATAAAATGGTATTCTGCAATTCTCATTATCTTTTTAAGTATACTTTTAATAATTGACGCAAGTTTGTATCAATCGTGGGGAACTCGTTTAGATACAGCAATACTTAAATACTTAAATACTCCAAAATTAATGATAGCCTCTGTTTCTTCATTTCAAATGGTTTCAGGTATTATTTTTTGGGTCTTGATTTCTACACTTTTTATCAAGCTGTTTAACAAAAATACAACCAAAGTAATTGAAAAAATTGAAAAAGCTTTTTGGATGCAATCTATTGTTTTTCTTTTAATAACAGCTTCCTTAATAATTCCTATTAGAGGTGGTTTACAAACGATACCTGTAAATCAAAGTAATGTATATTTTTCTAATAAAATGTATGCAAACCATGCATCTATCAATTATATGTGGAACTTTTTTAACGCGCTTACACACAAATCTGATGCCAATAACCCCTATGATTTTTTTGACGATACTACTGCTGAAAATACGATTAACAAAACAAGAAAACAACTACTAACTAAAAATACAGATAGCATTTTAAACACCACAAAACCAAATGTAATCTTAATTATTTGGGAAAGTTTAACCGCTAAGGTTGTAGGATCTCTAGGAGGAGAGCCAACTGTAACCAAGAATCTAAATAAATTATCTAAAGAAGGTATTCTGTTTACAAATTTCTATGCAAATGGAGATAGAACTGATAAAGGAATTCCAGCCATTTTAAGCGGTTATTATCCTCAACCTACAAAGAGCATTATGAAAATGCCAAACAAAACAAGAAGTATACCAATGTTGCCAAAAGAAATGAGAGCCATAGGATATAAAACATCATTTTATTATGGAGGAGATTTGAACTTTGGCAATATGAATACCTATCTGAGAAATGCTCAAATATCTGAAATTATAGACGGAAGTGTATTTGATAAAAAAGATTGGAACTCTAAATGGGGTGCTTTTGATGATGTTTTTATGAATCGTTTTGCTAAAGATTTATCAAAAAAACAAACCGAACCATTCTTCAAAATTGCATTAACTTCAACAAGTCATGAGCCATTTGAACTCAATAGTACTTATAAGTTTGGGCAAGATTCTCATGACAACTTATTTAGAAGTGCACATGCATACACAGACAAAGTAATTGGTCATTTCATCAATTTTGCAAAGAAACAAGACTGGTACAAAAATACACTAATTGTTATAATGTCGGATCATGGACACAGGTCTCCAAAACACAAAGGGGCATATAACTCTCCTAAAAAGTTTAAAATACCCATGCTTTGGTTAGGTGGAGCATTGAATAAAAAAGGAATAGAAATAGACAATATAGCAAGTCAGGTTGACTTTTCTTTCACTTTATTAGATTTATTAAATGGAAATAATTCTGAATTTAAATTTAGTAAAAACCTTTTTAATACTTCAGAGAATCAATATGCACATTATATATTTAACAAAGGGTTTGGTACAATTTCCAAAAATGGATTCTATTTATTTGATTACATAGGTAAAAAATCAATTGTTCAGTATGGAAAGGATTTCAGCAAGTTAGATTCTTTAGGAAAAGCGATTACTCAAAACTCTTTTCAAGATTTTTTAGATAGAAAATAGTGTTCTGTAGTTTTTAAATTTTCTATCACTAAAAAAAACATTTTTTCAAACAAATAAATTAAAACCAGTAAATATTTAAACTGTGATTTTTAAGCCATCATAGGCTAAAAAAACATTATTTGGTAATGATTTAGAAACCTCACTATGAAAACCTAACCTGTGACTTATATGAGTAAAATACGCTTTCTTTGGACTAATTTCTAAAACAAAATCTAAAGCTTCTTGTAAATTAAAATGAGTTGGGTGCTCATCTATTCTTAATGCATTTACAATTAAAACCTCTAAATTTTGTAATTTTAATTTTTCTTTTTCAGAGACAGACTTTACATCTGTTAAATAAGCACAATCTGCAAATCGATAAGCTGTAATTGGTAAATTACCATGAAAAACCTCTATGGGTATTACCTCTAGCCCTTTTACAAAAAAAGGAGCCTTATCTACAATTTGTGGTATTACACTTGGTGCTCCTGGATATTTATGTTCATTACTAAAAATGTATTCAAATCTTTTCTCTAAACTTTTTAAAGTTCTCTCATTTAAATAAATAGGCATCTCTCCTATTTTGTAACAAAATGCTCTTAAATCATCTAGACCACCAATATGGTCTGCGTGTTCATGTGTAAAAAAAACGCCATTTAAAGAATGAACATTCTCTCTCAACATTTGTTGTCTAAAATCTAAACTACAATCTACAGTAAATGAAAAATCGCCCCAAGAAATCAAAATCGATGAACGTAATCTATTGTCTTTCAAGTCTTTAGACAAACATACAGGATCATTACTTGCAATCATCGGTATTCCTTGAGAGGTACCGGTTCCTAAAAAAGTGATATTAAGCTGTTTCTTGATTAAGTCCATTGCAACAAAAATAAGATAAAAATTGACTGATAGACCACTATTTTATTACATTTGTTTAAATAAAAAATAATATTTAATGGCAATTTCTTTAAAGGGAGATCAAAAAATTAGTAGTGTTCCTACAACTAAAAACAAAGCACTTAGAGTTAACCTAAACACTGATATCTACGGAACTTTTTCAGAAATTGGAGCAGGTCAAGAAACTGCTCGTAATTTCTTTAGATCAGGAGCCGCATCTGGAACAATTGCAAAAGCAATGAGTGCATATGATAAAGATTTTTCTGACGCTATCTATGGACTAGAAGAAGACAAGCGATATGTTACACAGCCACGTTTAGAAAAAATGTTGGGTCATGAAATTAATTTAATGGAAGACCGTTTGAGTAGAGAAAAACATCCTAATAAATTATTTTTCAGTTACGCAAATACGGTAACTACAATAGATTTTGCCAAGAAATTTAAAGGTCATGGGTGGGTAGGTATCCGTTTTCAGTTAGATCCTTTAGAAGGCTACAATGAAATTGTTTTACACTTGCGTTTTAAAGAAACAGATGCGAGATTACAACAGGAAACACTTGGTGTTCTTGGTGTGAACTTAATCTATGGAGCTTTTTATTTGAATGACAATCCAAAAGATTTAGTAAAATCTTTTTATGATAATTTAAATAATGATCAGTTGGAGATTGACATGATTAATTTCTCTGGACCCCGTTTTATGTATGTAGATAACCGTTTAATGAGCTTGCAATTAGTCAAAAATGGTATGACAAATGCAGTAATGTTTGGACCAGATGGAAACAATTTATTACCCGCTCAAGTATTATATAAGAAAAACATATTAGCGCTTCGCGGAAGTTTCAGGCCTGTAACCAAGGTAAATATGGACATGTATGAAAAGTCTAAAAAAATATTTTTACAGGAAAAGAAAGTTGACGAAAATAAAACACAAGTTATCTTTGAAATAACCCTAAGCAACCTTACCTCAGAAGGCAAAATTAATGAACGTGATTTTTTAGATAGGGCTGAGTTATTGTGTTCTCTGGGACAAAATGTTATGATCACTAGCTTTCAACAGTACTTTAAATTGGTAGAATATTTTAGTGAATTTACGAAAGAAAGAATGGGGCTAACGATGGGAACCCAAAACCTTATTGAAATTTTTGACGAAAAATATTACAGAAATTTAAGTGGTGGAATCTTAGAAGCTTTTGGAAAATTATTTTACAGAGACTTGAAAGTATATATGTATCCGTATCATGATGCTATCTCCGGAGAATTCATAGATAGCGAAAGCTTGAAAGTTCATCCAAGAATGAAAGAATTGTATAAGTTTTTCAAAAACAACGGTAAACTTGTTAATATAGATGATTTTGATAAAGGAATTTTAGACATCTTCTCACGTACTGTATTAAAAATGATTTTAAATGGTGAAAAAGGTTGGGAAGAGATGTTACCCGAAGGTATTTCAGATACGATAAAACAAAAGAGACTTTTTGGGTACTCAAGTTCAAGAGTTAAAAATAAGAAATAAATTTTCATGTTTTTAAGTTATAAATTTGACGGATGAAGCGATACTCATAGAACAACTAAAAAATGTTCAAACTAAAGAAAGAGCGTATGTAGAATTAGTATCTCTCTACAAAGAACGCTTGTATTGGCACATTCGTAAAATTGTAATTTCTCATAGTGATGCAGACGATGTTTTGCAGAACACTTTCATTAAAGTATTTAAAAACATTGATAAATTTAACCAGAAAAGTAAATTATTTTCTTGGATGTATAGGATTGCAACAAACGAAGCGATCACTTTTATTAATAAAAGAGCAAAACAACGAAATCTAGATGTTTCTGATTATCAACTAGAACTGGCTTCTACTCTAGCCGATGACGATTTTTTTACTGGAAATGAAATTCAACTAATTTTACAAAAAGCAATAGCAACTTTACCTAAAAAGCAACGGCTAGTTTTTAATATGAAATATTTTGATGAATTAAAATATGAAGAAATATCTGAAATATTAAGCACATCGGTCGGAGCGTTAAAATCCTCATATTTTCACGCAGTTAAAAAAATAGAAAGCTATATAAAAATGAAAACAAATTAAACCTTTTAAAAACGGAAAGGTCTAAAAGATATCATGTCAAATCATCTAAAAAATAGCGAAGAGTTTTTAAACTCAATATCTAGAAAAAAAAATGGGTTTTCTGTTCCTAAAAACTATTTTAATTCAATAGAAGAAGAAATTAATATAAAATTAGCTGAAGAACATTTTAAAAATAAAAGTGGCTTTGATATACCTAATACATATTTTAAAGAATTTGAAGAAAATCTTTTAGTAAAGGTAGTATCACCATCGCCTGTCAATGAAACAAAAGTAATCTCTTTTAAAGAACGAATTTCAAAAATTATTCCAACAACAGTAGCAGCTTCTGTTCTTTTATTTATTGGTTTAAATTCTTTTATTTTTGACAAAACTGAAGAACTAACTATTGACACTCTTACTGAAAATGAGATTGAGTATTGGTTGAATAGTAGCGATATTTATTTAAATGACATTGCAATCGTTGAAGCAGAAAACATTTTAGAAGAAAACGATTTTTATTTTTCATCAATAGGAGATGAAATAATTGAGGAATATATGTATTCTATTGATAACTCCTATCTATTATACGAACTAAATTAAACCTAAAGTTATGAAAAAACCAATAATCATTACAAGTATTTTTCTTTTTTGTGTCTTATCTATATTTGGTCAGGTTAAAAAAGAAAGTAAAGAAAAAATTAGAACTCTTAAAATTGCCTACATATCAAACCAATTAAATTTAACTCCTAATGAGGCTGAAAAATTTTGGCCAATTTATAATGCAAATGATAAAGAACAACATCTTCTTCGAATTAAATTTCGATCAGAAATAAAAAAGGCAACCATGGAAAAAGGGAATATTGATAAGCTTTCTGAAGAAAAAGCGGAAAAATTATTATTGTTAAAGTTAAAAAACGACAAGAAAATTTATGAATCTAAAAAAGATTTTATAAATAAAATTCAAAAAATAATTTCCTATAAAAAAATTATTAAATTAAAATTAGCAGAAATAGAATTTGGAAGAAAAATAATGAATAAGTACAAAAAGGGAAATTCAAATAAACGAAAAAAATAAAGGGATATTTTGCTTAAAAATTATTTAGGAAGTAAAGTCATACAAGAATATAATTCTGGTTTATTTGCAATAAACTGCTGTAACCAAATTGATAACTCATCTATCTCATAAGGCAACAACCTATTTAATGCCTTTTCAACTTCCTTTTGAAACAAAACTGAGTTAAAGCTCACTTTCGTTAGTATCGTTTTAGTATACTCAAACATTTCTCTAGCCATTTATTATGGATTTTATTATACATATAAAACGTTTCATTCACGCTTTTAGTATTCCTACATAAATTTAATAAAAAAACACCATCATTTGTTCAATGATGGTGTTAATTTTTATGTAAAATTTAAAATATTATAAGCTGTTAATCTTTTCAACTAAACTTTTAGCTTTTATTTCTAATTCTTGGTGAATAGCTTTAAAGTGAGTTTTTTTATTTTCTACTTTTTTATCGTTTATTTTAGAAACTAAATTGTCAAAAATCTCAATTGCCTCATCGATAATTGCCTCTCCTTTTTCTGGTACATTTTTTAATATTGAAACGTCCAATGCATAGTCAATAACATCCCCTAAAACGTAATTAATATCTTTTTTTAAGTTTTTTATACTTGCCATAACTTATTATAATTTTTAATGATGCAAATTTAGTTTATTTATTTAAAATAGCGCTAAAACTTCTTTTATATTTGAAATGGTACAGTATTTAACTTTAGAAGAGAGATCTACTGTAACTTCCTCATGAACCCAAGTTGTGTGAAAAGGAACGTGAATTGCAGATGCACCTATTTGTACTAATGGTAAAACATCTGATTTTAATGAGTTTCCAATCATTAAAAGTTCGGACGGTTTTATATCCAAGTGATTCAACAACTTCAGATAATCGCTCTCCTTTTTGTCGGACATTACTTCTACGTGATGGAAATATTGTAACAAATTCGAGTTTTCTAATTTTCGTTCTTGATCTAACAAATCTCCTTTTGTAGCAACAATCAATTTGTATTTTCCTTGAAGGCTTCTTAACACCTCTTCAATTCCATCTAACAATTCTATAGGTTTATTTAACATGTCTTTACCTATGTTTAAAATTTCTTCTATTGTTTTTTGATGTACTTGATGATTCGAAATTTCTAAAGCACATTCTATCATAGAAAGTACAAATCCCTTAATTCCGTATCCGTAATTTTTTAAATTTTTTATTTCTACTCTAAAAAGCTCACGATCAATTTTGTTTTCAGTCTCATACTTTGCTAATAATTTTGCAAATTCGTGTTCGGCATCTCTAAAATAAGTCTCATTTATCCATAGAGTATCATCAGCATCAAAAGCTATTACCTTTATTTCTTTACTAATTTTATTCATTTTTATTGATTTAAAAATCGAATGGCTTTTTCTAAATCTTCTGGAGTATCGATACCAACTGCTTCTACATTTGTTTCTACCATTTTAATTTTCTTACCTATTTCTTGATACCGAATAGCCTCAATTTTTTCGCTGGCTTCTAAAGGTGTCATAGGAGTGTTATAAAAATCAATTAAGGCTTGCTTTCTGAAGGCGTATACTCCTTTATGTTTGTAGTATTTTACAGGGTTATCTTGATCTCTTTGATAAGGAATTACACTTCTCGAAAAGTAAATAGCTAAGTTATTTACATCGGTAATAACCTTTACAATATTTGGATTCTCGATCTCCTCTTTACTAGTAATTTGAACCTTCAAAGACGCTAAATCTATTTCTTTTTTTACATCACGTTTGAATACATCTATCAATTTCGATAAAGAAATTTTGTCAATAAAAGGTTCGTCTCCCTGAACATTGATTACTACATCTGCATTAATATTTTCTACAGCTTCTGCAATTCTATCAGAACCACATTCATGAACTTTTTTACTCATTATTGCTTTTCCACCAGCATTTACAATGGTTTCAGAAATAATATCTGAATCTGTTACAATGTATACCTCATCGAATAAATTTGTGTGCAATACCGCTTCATAAGTTCTCAAAACAACAGGTTTTCCTCCTAGATTTTTCATCAACTTACCAGGAAAACGAGCTGCATTGTAACGTGCGGGAATCATAGCAATTACATTCATATTTTTTTTTTAAAACTCTACTATTTTTATTTGTTAATTTTTATCTCAAAATACAACCTATTCTCCTGAATAAGTAACAAAATTACGAGGTGTCTCATATAATTTGATCGACAATTCAAGGTCTTGAGATATCTTTTCTCGAAGTTTATTATAAATGACTACAGATATATTTTCTGCTGTTGGGTTCAGGTCTTTAAACTCTTCAAGCTCTATATTTAAATTTTTGTGATCAAAATAATCTTCAATTTCAGATTTTATCAATCCTCTTAAAATTGACAAATCCATGACAAATCCTGTTTCAGGATCTATTTCACCTTTTACGGAAACTATTAATTCATAATTGTGACCATGGTAATATGGATTATTGCATTTTCCAAAAACTTGTGAATTTTTTTCATCGGCCCATTCTTTTCTATACAATCTATGAGCTGAATTAAAATGGGCTTTTCTATGTACTGTTACTTTAGGCATTTTTTAGTTTTTTAAAAGATTTATCAAATATAATTTTAAACCACTCAGTATACGCCTGTGGTTGTTTTTTTATATCGTTTTTTACATCTATCAATGTCATCCATTTATAGTTTTCTACTTCATCTTTGTTAGGATTAGGTTTGTCTTCATAATAACCAATCATGACATGATCTAATTCGTGCTCAGTCAAACCATTATCAAAAGGTGCTTTGTAGATAAAAGAAAAAACTTCCTTTATCTCTGTAACAAAACCCATTTCTTCTTGTAATCTCCTTTTACCTGCTTCCAGATTTGTTTCACCGTCTCTTTGATGTGAACAACAGGTATTTGTCCACAACAAAGGTGAATGGTATTTTCTTGCGGCCCTTTGCTGCAACATTAACTCCCCTTTTTTATTAAAAATAAATACTGAAAAAGCTCTGTGTAGAACAGCTTTTTCATGAGCTTCCATTTTTGGCATTAATCCCAAAGGATTGTCTTGTTCATCAACTAAAACTACTTGTTCTTCCATGTTTACAAAAATAAGGAAATCAAAGAGTAAAAAATCATAAAATAAATACAAAAAAAATAAGACTTTTCTATTGTTTATGTTGTGATGAATTATATTTGTGTGAATTAACCTCAATTTTTCATCATGAAAATTTTTCGAATTTTCTTTTTTCTTTTTATCTTCTCTCTTTTTTTTCAATGTATAATTGAAAATAAAAATACTGAGATTAAAACTAAAATTCTACATAAAACCAAGGAGAAAAAAAAGAAAGTTATAAAAACTTGGGACAGTTTAAATAGACACAATACAGAAGTCTTTTTAACTGAATTCGCGCTACAGAACCGAGAAAATTTAATTCTTATTAAAACTGATTTTGGTTCTATAAAAATTCGTTTATACGAGGATGTTCCCATGCACAGAGCAAATTTTATTTTCTTAACAAAAATCAACTATTTTAATTCAACTGTTTTTTATAGAGTTGCTAAAAATTTTGTCATACAAGGGGGGAATTCTGATGAAATTCATACACAAAAAGAAAGAAGGAAATACGGAAACTATCTTTTAAAACCTGAATTTAGAAAAAAAAGAAAACATAAATATGGAGCCCTCGCTGCTGCAAGAGAATGGGAAAACAATCCTAATAAATTATCTAGTCCTTTTGAATTTTACATCGTTCAAAAAAAAAGCGGCGCACATCATTTGGATAATGAGCATACTGTTTTTGGAGAAGTAATTGCTGGTTTTGATACGATGGAGAAAATATCTAAAGTTAAGGTTGGTGAAGATGAATGGCCTATAGATGATATAAAGATGACAATCGAAATTTTAGATTGATAATTCTCTTTGTAAAACCTATCTTTGCACCTCAAATTTTGTAGATGAGTTTTTTAGAAGAAATAGCACGTAGAAGAACATTTGGTATTATATCGCATCCTGATGCAGGTAAGACAACATTGACAGAGAAATTATTGCTTTTTGGTGGAGCAATTCAAGAAGCTGGTGCTGTAAAAAATAATAAAATTAAAAAAGGAGCAACTTCCGATTTCATGGAGATTGAACGTCAGCGTGGAATTTCTGTTGCTACTTCTGTATTAGCATTTATTTATCAAGACAAAAAAATAAATATTTTAGATACTCCAGGTCACAAAGACTTTGCTGAAGATACTTTTAGAACCTTAACTGCTGTAGATAGTGTTATTGTGGTGATTGATGTTGCAAAAGGAGTAGAACCTCAGACTGAAAAACTGGTTGAAGTTTGTAGAATGAGAAGTATACCAATGTTGGTTTTTATCAACAAATTAGACAGAGAAGGTAAAGATGCTTTTGATTTGTTGGATGAAGTGGAGCAAAAACTTGGCTTAAGAGTGACTCCCATGAGTTTTCCTATTGG
>JAQWOW010000113.1 GCA_029245665.1 Polaribacter sp.
ACAAAAAACGACCAACAAAGACATCTAAATCTGGAATTGTACCTCCAATTGCACCAAATAGTAAAGCCTTATTTCCAATTTTTTTACCAAGTACAATTTCTCCACAAGCTGCACCTAAAACAATCTGAGTCAATGAATCCATGAATGCAAAAATAAGCCAACTATTTTAATTTGCATAACAGTAGTTAAAACCGTAACATTACAGAACAAAATTCTTAGGATGCAAGACGATAAAAACCGAAAAGAAATTAACATTGGAGATCAGAAAATAATAGATAACAAAGCGTTGCGTTTTGGGGAAGCAATGTTACCAGTATTGATTTTAATGGCATTATTAGCCTACAATATTTTCTATGCTGATGGAGCTTGGTTTGGAGATTATTCTAATCAATACATTCTACTAATTGGAGGTTTCGTAGCAGCATTTGTAGGTTTTGTGAATAAAGTGTCATTTGCCAATATGGTTGCCGAAGTTTTGGAAAATTGGAAGAGTATTTTAGTCCCAATTATAATCTTATTATTAGTTGGTGCTTTGGCAGGAACTTGGCTGGTAAGCGGAATTATACCCGCAATGGTATATTATGGATTGCAAGTTTTAAGTCCAGAAATATTCTTACCAGCCTCTGTAATTATTGCTGCAATAATATCAATAGCAACTGGGAGTTCTTGGACAACATCTGCAACTGTTGGGATTGCTTTAGTAGGAATAGGGAGTGCATTAGGAATTCCCTCAGGCATGATTGCCGGAGCAGTAATTTCAGGCGCCTATTTTGGTGATAAAATGTCGCCTCTTTCAGATACCACTAATTTAGCACCTGCAATGGCTGGCACAGACTTGTTTACACATATTAAATACATGGCGTATACCACTGTACCAACCATCATTTTAACTCTTATTGTTTTTTCAGTTTTAAGTGGAACAATAGATACAACAGGAAGTGCAGATATCAGTAATTTGTTAATAAGCATTAAAAATACGTTTCATATTTCTCTTTGGTTATTTTTAGTTCCAGGAGTCGTTATTGCAATGATATTACTCAAGACAAAACCATTAATTGCTTTAGGAATAGGGGTTGTTTTAGCAGCAATTTTTGCATTCTTTTTTCAATCTGATGTATTAAATACATTGTCAGATTCTAAAATAAAATCTCTTATAACAGCTGTTTGGACGGATACACAAATTAAAACCGATAATGTGAGTCTTACCCAATTATTCAGTTCTGGAGGAATTATGGGAATGTTATGGACCATTTTATTAATTATTTCTGCCATGGTTTTTGGCGGTGTAATGGATGCTATAGGTGCCTTGGCAAAAATCACAAAAGCATTATTGTCTGTTGCAACTTCTGTATTTGGCTTATTTGCGAGTACAGTGGTAAGCTGTTTAGGATTAAACGTGATCGCATCAGATCAGTACTTAGCCCTAGTCATACCTGGTAAAATGTTTAAAAAGGCCTATGAAGACAAAGGATTAGCGCCCCAAAACTTAAGTAGAACTTTAGAAGATTCTGGGACTGTAACCTCAGTGTTAATCCCTTGGAATACATGCGGAGCCTATCAATCTAGTGTTTTAGGAGTTGGAGTAAGTGAATATTTTATATATGCAATTTTTAATTGGCTATCTCCATTTACAACGCTGTTATTTGCAGCTTTTAAAATTAAAATTAAGCAGTTGGTAACTGAGTAAAATGATTGTTTTTGTACTCCTTTAAAATAAAATACACCAGTAACTTTTTAAGTAAAACTGAAGACTAAAAAAGCTCTATTTTTTTTTGAACCCTTGTGCTCACAAAAACTTAAATAAACCAATTCCAGACCAAACCAAACCGAATGGTAAAATCTCTATACGGATAATTGGGTGCGGAAAAATAATTTTTTTCTGTAAAACCAGAAGTTACATTGTCAACTTTAAAATACAAACGAGTTCTTCGTACCTGTGCATTAAAGAAAACATCTACGGAAGGAAAACCAATTTCTTGGCTATTTTGTAGAGTAAATTCAGCCAATAACGGGTTGTAAGCATTGGCTTTGTATTTACTAAAGTAGTTAAAAGTAGCACCAATATTCACCATCATTGGCTTGCCTTTAAACCAATAATCTTTGTAATACAATGTATTTCTTGTTACCATTTCAGGAACTCTGAAAACAGTACTTCCACTACTTACATTTTGGTACATCAACGTATTGTCTAAGGCAAATTTTTTGTATCTAAATTCTCGATTTACTTTAACCTTTAAATACACAATCTGATTTAAAAATTGTTCTGGTTGGTTATTTTCGTTAAAAAAGGTATAGTTGTCAATATTGGTAAAATTTAGGGATGAATTTATCCATTTAGAACGAAATTGAACTCCTAAATCTCTTGTGTTTACCGAGCTAAAATCATTTTGCCAATTATAATCATCAAATTTACTTTGATGCAGTAAAGTGTTAAAATTTGAGGATTTAGAACTAATTAATAGACTTGCTTTTATTTCAAATAAACTATCTTTTTTATAGAATGCTTCTCCTTTTAGAAAATTACCAGACAGTATTCCATTACCAGGATTAAGAGTCCCACTAGCATTTAATTGAAAGTTTTTAATCTTGGCATTCCAGTCTGCTCCAAAAGAAATTATTTTTCCTTCTAACTTTACTTTAGAAATACTACTATTGCTATTTAAAATAGTGTCATATCCGTAAGAATAATTTGTAATATTTACTTTTGCTTTAATTTTGCCTAGTACGTATTTAGAATTGAATTCGAGATTCAATTCATTGTTAGAAAATGTATGCTTTGCATTATCTTTAGTTGCCCCAGAGTCAGAAGTATTGCCGAAAATTGAAGAATTTGTAGGCTGAGAAAAACCATACTCTTTATTTTCATTGGTAAAAACATGGCCCACTTTTAAGTTGCTAAAATCTTTTTTATTTATCGTGTCTTTGTTTGCTAACAATTTATAACTATGTTCTAAATAAATTCTATTGCCATCAAATTGATTCTCAGCATCATTTAGGTTTACATCTAATCTCGCTCTTGTTAAATAGTTTTCGTCATTACTTTGAAACTTTTCAATTTCACTTTCTGGAAGCCCGCCACTTTCTTGATTAAAAAAATCTTGCCTTGTTAAATGTCCACGAATTTCATACAGATTTTTTTTAGTTCTGTACTGAAAAGTACCTCTAAAATTACCATGACTGGCTAAAGATCTTCTGTAAGCACCTAAAGATCGTAGGCCTTTATAAGAAAGAGAAACATTTAATCTTCTTGAGAAATTCAACGTAAAAATTGCATCTAAAACCTGTCCTTGCTGTAAGCCAGTTCTATAAGTAATCTGTGTAGTAGGAGTTGGAACTTCATAATATTTTATCTCGTCAATATCTAAGTAACTAAATTGTTTTGCGGTAAAACCAATATCTGGAAATAGCTTTAGGTTGCTATAATCATAGCCTAGATTTGTAAAAGTTTGACCTTGATTATGAAAGGCTAATAATTCAAAATTATCAGTTCTTAAGTAATTAAATTGATAGTCTTTTTTGATGGTTAACGTGGTGTCTATATACGTTGTATCTCTCTTGTGAGAGAAAATTTTATAATCTGTATATGATGTTTTTCCAGAGAGTATTACATTGATATCGCCAGTATTTTTCAGCGCATCATTTTCTCTATTATCTGAAGTATTACGGTCATTGAATTTTTGACTTAATTGCAAAGTTTTCTGAGAAAACAAGGCGTTTACTAGAAAGAAGGCAAGTAGTACAGAGATAAATAATGATTTGTGCATAGATTGATACTTTCACAGGCAAATGTATAATAATAAAACGAAAATAATC
Organism: Polaribacter sp.; assembly: GCA_029245665.1. Classification (GTDB taxonomy): domain Bacteria; phylum Bacteroidota; class Bacteroidia; order Flavobacteriales; family Flavobacteriaceae; genus Polaribacter. The sequence continues at coordinate 3,814 of JAQWOW010000113.1, forward strand.
ATTAATAATTGGTATCAAAAATCTAAATTAAAAATTGTTTCTTTGAGCATCACTTGAGTTTATAAGATCACATCATAGCGCTGAAAATAAGAATCTATAACAAAAAGTTTTCTTTTCTTTGTAATATGTTAGCATCTAATTATAGCGGTTTTTCTTTAGAAGCAGGAACAGATGAAGCAGGAAGAGGTTGTCTTTCTGGCCCTGTTGTTGCAGCAGCAGTAATTTTACCTAAAAATTTCAACCACCCTTTTTTAAATGACTCCAAACAGATGTCAGAAAAAAAAAGAGAGGAATTAAGACCTTTTATCGAAGAAAATGCCCTTGCTTTTGGAGTTTCATTTGTCTGGCAAGATGAAGTTGATGCGATCAATGTTCTACAAGCTTCAATTACTGGCATGCATCGTTCTATAGAAAGGTTAAAAATTAAGCCAGAATATATCATAGTAGATGGTAACAAATTTAGAGATTATAAAGACATTCCATCTCAAACCATTGTAAAAGGAGATGCAAAATACTTAAGTATTGCCGCCGCTTCAATATTAGCAAAAACCTACAGAGATGAATATATGGCAAAAATTCATGAAGAATTTCCAATGTACAATTGGAAAAAAAATAAAGGGTACCCAACAAAAGAACATCGTAATGGAATTCGAGAATTTGGAGCAACGAAGTATCATAGAAAAACGTTTAAATTATTACCTGAACAATTAACCTTAGAATTATAACTTTTTCTTAAAATCATGCTCAAACTTTTTCTATTTTTACGCACCTAATTTTAGATAATGATAAAAAAAAACAGCGCAGAAATCACCAAATGTATAATGCACAAGGTGGCTAATAAATTTAATAGTGGACACAATGTTTTTTCTCAAGACTTAATTCGTTTTGATCAAGAGAGCTATGATTTAATGAAAGGTTTTTTGTTAAAACCCTTCACTAATTTAACAAAGAGTTATCGATTCTCACATCATGCAGATGTTCGTTTAAATGAGTTAAATAACTATGCGTCAGAAGTTTTTAAAGAAGAAAGCAGTTTTATAGAATATTCTAAAAATATTGTAAATCATTTGTATGAACAATCCAATTCTGCACAAATAAAAACAGGTGATGTGTTAATTGTTCTCATAGAAGGACTCGAATTTAAAGAGGTCTTGACAGAAGCAATAGGTATCTTTAAAATTGAGAATAAAGTCGATTTTTTTCAGACTTATTT
>JAQWOW010000114.1 GCA_029245665.1 Polaribacter sp.
TAAAGAAACGTAAAATTGCATATGTAATTTCTGGAGCTATTATTATCTCAGGTATCGTTTCTATATTCTCTATCGGATTAAAACAAGGAGTCGATTTCAAAGGAGGTCGTTCTTATGTTGTTCGTTTTGATCAATCAATGATTGCTACTGATGTTGCAGGAAGTTTAAAAGATGTGTTTGGCACTTCACCTGAAGTAAAAACATACGGTACAGACAATCAATTAAAAATCACAACGGTTTATAAAATTGAAGATGAGGGGCAAGAAGTAGATGAGCAGGTTCAACATGCATTATTTACAGGATTAAAATCATATTTGGGAACTACAACTTATGAAAATTTCAAACCTGGTTTTGAAAAACAAGGAGCAGGGATAATGAGTTATATGAAGGTAGAACCTACTATTGCCGATGATATTAAAACATCTGCACTATATGCTGTATTTGGTTCTTTACTGGTTGTTTTCTTATACATATTACTCCGTTTTAGAAAAGTATCTTTCTCTGTAGGAGCAGTAATTGCAGTTTTCCATGATGTATTAATAGTATTAGCAGTATTTTCTATTACCTATAGTTTTATGCCTTTTGACATGGAAATTGGGCAATCATTTATTGCTGCAATATTAACAGTTGTAGGATATTCATTGAATGATACCGTGGTTATTTTTGATAGAATTAGAGAATTTACAGGAAAACATCCAAACTGGAAATATAAAGAAGTTGTAGACAGAGCCTTGAGCTCTACATTAGGAAGAACTATAAATACTTCTTTAACAACGTTATTAGTAATGCTCGCTATCTTCCTATTTGGTGGAGATTCTATCAAAGGATTTATGTTTGCACTTATAGTCGGTGTTGCTGTAGGTACGTATTCATCTTTATTTGTGGCAACACCAATAATGTATGATACTTCCAAAAAAGAAGAAAAATAATAAATCTATACGAAAATAAAGTAAAACCGTTTTTAATTTCTGATAATCCGATTAAGAGCGGTTTTTTCATGAAACATACAGCTATTATATAAAGACTAATGGGCATACTAAAACTTCAAGATCTATATTTTAAACCTTATCTTCATAAGGACGAAATTAAGATTATTGTAAAACACTTAGCCTTACAGGTTAAAAGAGATTTGCCTAAAGGAGAGGTTCCAATTTTTGTAGGAATATTAAACGGTTGTTTTTTATTTGCTGCAGATTTTATAAGAGAATTTAACGGAAACTGCGAGGTATCCTTTGTAAAATTAGCCTCGTACAATGGCATTTCTTCCTCAGAAAATGTTAGACAATTAGTTGGTATTAATGAAGATTTAACAGGAAGAACTGTAATAATTTTAGAGGACATCATTGATACCGGAAATACTCTCCAAGAAATTTATACTATCTTCAAAGATAAAAAATTAAAAAAATTAAAAATTGCGACCTTATTTTTTAAACCAGATGTCTTTCGAAAAGAACTTCCAATAGATTATATCGGAAAAAGTATTGAAGATAAATTTATCGTTGGTTACGGATTAGATTATAATGGATTAGGTAGAAATTACCCAGAAATATATCAACTATCAACACCTCCAAAAATGAAAAATATTGTATTATTTGGCCCTCCTGGAGCAGGAAAAGGGACCCAAGCAGAATTCTTAAAAGACATGTATAATTTAGTACATATATCTACGGGTGATGTATTTCGTTTCAATATTAAAAACAAAACTGAATTGGGTTTGTTAGCCAAAAAATATATGGATGAGGGTGATTTAGTTCCTGATGAAGTTACTATTAATATGCTAAAAGCTGAAGTCAATAAAAATACAGACGCAAACGGTTTTATTTTTGATGGTTTTCCAAGAACACAATCTCAAGCTGAAGCCTTGGATGCTTTTTTAGCTGAAAAAGGTGAACTAATCAACGGAATGATTGCACTGGAAGTTTCTGAAGATGTTCTGATAACTCGTTTATTAGAAAGAGGGAAAACAAGTGGTAGAGCAGATGATACTGATGAAATAAAAATTAGAAACCGTTTCAATGAGTACAATACTAAAACGGCTATTTTAAAAGAATACTTTGATGCTCAGGATAAATACTATGGAATTAATGGTATAGGTACTATCGAAGAAATTACACAGCGAATTTCAGAAGTATTTGATACTTTATAAATGGTTTTAATTCTTCTCTTTTTATTAAAAAAAGACTTAAGAAATAATCGCACACAAAATGACAGAAGGTAACTTTGTTGATTACATAAAGGTATATGCTTCTTCTGGAAAAGGAGGGCAAGGATCTATGCACTTACATAGAGAAAAATACATAACCAAAGGTGGGCCTGATGGAGGAGATGGTGGTCGTGGAGGCCATATTATTTTACGTGGTGATAAAAACATGTGGACATTATTCCACCTAAAATTTAAACGTCATTTTAGAGCAGAGGGCGGCGGTGCTGGTAGTAAAAGTAGAAGTACAGGGCATGATGGAGAAGATATTTTTATCAACGTTCCTTTAGGCACAATTGTTAGAGACGCAGATACTGACGAAATTATAGTAGAAATTACAGAAAACCAAAAAGAAGTTATTTTACTCAAAGGTGGAAAAGGCGGACTGGGAAACTGGAATTTCAAATCCTCAACAAATCAAACACCGAGATACGCCCAACCCGGAATAGATGGTTTAGATGGTTGGTTTCGTTTGGAATTAAAACTATTAGCTGATGTAGGTTTAGTAGGATTTCCAAATGCGGGAAAATCAACTCTTTTATCTGTTTTAACTGCTGCAAAACCAAAAATTGCAGACTATGCTTTTACAACTTTAAAACCTAACTTAGGTATCGTAGAGCACAGAAATCATAAAACATTTGTTATAGCAGACATTCCTGGAATTATTGAAGGTGCAGCAGAAGGAAAAGGATTAGGTCACCGTTTTTTGCGTCATATTGAACGCAACTCCGCTTTACTTTTCTTAATCCCAGCAGACAGTGATGATATTAATAAAGAATATCATATTCTTTTAAATGAACTCAAAAAACACAACCCTGAGTTATTAGATAAAGATCGATTATTGGCCATTTCTAAAACAGACATGCTAGACGACGAGTTGCAAGAAGAGATGAAAGCAGAATTACCTGAGGGTATTGAAGCTCTCTTTATATCGTCTGTTGCACAAACAGGTTTGCAAGAATTGAAAGACAAACTTTGGAAAGTTTTAAACTAATTAAATTCGTTTTATTCTTTCAATCTTATAGTTTATAGAAAAACCAAAGATTATTCTTTCAATTGAATGGAAATTGGCAGTCTATATTTTGTAGTAACTGGAATACCTCTTTTATTCGCTGGATAGATTTTTGATAATTTACCAATACTAGATTTTAATAAACTATCCAATTGGGGTAACTTTTTTTGGATACTCTTTGAAGACTGTATATGATCTAACATAAAATTTCCTTGAGAATTTATGATTAAATCAACAAATATAATTTCGTCAATAGATTCTTTAACAACAAAATGACTTCTTTGTAGCTGCTCTCCAATTTTTTGATGAATGGTGTTTCTAAAACAATCAGATTTTTTTGTTTTATCAAAAATAGAATCACAGATTTTAAAAGAAGGAGAAGTATCAACTGAAGAAAAATCGACAATCGTATCCAAAGGATAAGAATCATTACTTTTTGTATACCAAAATTTATCACACGAAGTGCAAAAAAGGATGGTTATAAAAATTATAAAAACACGCAAAAACATAAATGAATTGATAAGGTGAAATTACTAATTTTTGTTGAGTAATTTCAATATTTTGCAAAAAAGGATTTGAATAATATGCATTTACAATTCAACATTACCTAGTCAAGCATACATCTCGTCAATTACTACTGATTTCAGTTTTTTAAAAGCAGTAACTATCTTCAAAAAAAGCAAAAAAAAAGCGTCCCATTTCAGGGAAGCTTTCCATTGGCTAACAAAACCAAGGCACTTTTACTAAAGTGCCAAACAACACAACTAGTTGTTACTTTAACAAAAAGTAACAAACAAATATACAACGATTTCGTAATCCTACAATATTTTTATTAAATTTTATTAATTTGTGAGATTGGCTATTAATTCAATTGATTGTATCTTTGTATTCTTTAAGATTCATCAAAAATTAAAGACAGCAAATGCAATTATCAGAACAAGAAGTTGTACGTAGAGAAAAACTATCTAAACTACGCGAATTAGGCATCAATCCTTATCCCGCAGATTTGTATCCATTAAATACGAATTCGAAGGAAATAAAACAGGATTATTCTGAGGGAAAACAGGTGATAATTGCTGGAAGATTAATGGTAATTAATGTTCAAGGAAAAGCGTCTTTTGCACAATTACAAGATGGTGAGGGAAAAATTCAACTGTATTTTAATAGAGATGAAATTTGCAACGGAGAAGACAAATCTTTGTACAATGTTGTTTTCAAAAAATTATTGGATTTAGGAGATTTTATTGGTGTAGAGGGAACATTGTTTACTACGAAAGTTGGCGAAAAAACAGTAATGGTAAAAAATTTCAAATTACTATCTAAAGCATTAAAGCCTTTACCCATTCCAAAAGTAAAAGATGGCATTACCTATGATGCTTTTACAGATCCTGAAATGCGCTACAGGCAACGTTATGCAGACCTTGTTGTAAACCCACATGTCAAAGAAGTATTTGTAAAACGCACAAAGTTATTCAATGCCATGCGTTCTTTCTTTAACGATGCTGGTTATTTTGAAGTAGAAACCCCGGTTTTACAGCCTATTCCAGGAGGAGCAGCTGCTAGGCCATTTATTACACATCACAATTCTTTAGACATTCCCTTGTACATGAGAATTGCCAACGAATTGTATTTAAAAAGGTTAATTGTTGGCGGTTTTGACGGCGTATATGAGTTCTCTAAAAATTTCAGAAATGAAGGAATGGACAGAACACACAATCCTGAATTTACAGCCATGGAGATCTATGTTTCGTACAAAGATTACAACTGGATGATGGAATTTGCAGAACAATTGCTAGAACATTGTGCAATTGCTGTAAATGGAACCTCTGAAGCTACGTTTGGAGACCATAAAATTGACTTTAAAGCACCTTATGCAAGAGTTACAATGGCAGATTCTATCAAACATTTTACAGGATTTGATATCACTGGAAAAACCGAAGAAGATATTAGAGAAGCTGCAAAATCAATGAATATTCCTGTAGATGAAACCATGGGGAAAGGGAAGTTAATTGATGAAATCTTTGGAGAGAAATGCGAGGGCAACTACATCCAACCAACTTTTATTACAGATTATCCTAAAGAAATGTCTCCACTGTGTAAAGAACATAGAGACAACCCTGAATTAACAGAACGTTTTGAATTGATGGTTTGTGGAAAAGAAATTGCAAATGCATATTCAGAATTAAATGATCCAATAGACCAACGTGAACGTTTTGAACATCAATTAAAATTGGCCCAAAAAGGAGATGATGAAGCTACTGAATTTATCGATGAAGATTTTCTGCGTGCTTTAGAGTATGGAATGCCCCCTACTTCCGGAATGGGAATTGGAATGGACAGACTAATCATGTTTCTAACAAACAATCAATCGATACAAGAAGTATTGTTTTTTCCTCAAATGAGACCAGAACAAAAAGCGCCCACAATTGAATTAAATGATGAAGAAAAAGCAGTTTTAGCCCTCATCAAAAAAACTGAAAAAATTGACTTAAATGCGTTGAAATCAGCATCTGGTTTATCAAATAAAAAATGGGACAAAACCATTAAAGGATTGACAAAGAAAGAGGTTGCAAAAGTTTCTAAAACAGATGAAGGTTTGTTTGTGGAACTCGTATAAAAATA
>JAQWOW010000125.1 GCA_029245665.1 Polaribacter sp.
CTACGTATTCGTTGTATTAATCTTGTTTTCTTGTACAAGTAATACCATTTTTCAAAAGCCAAAAGACTTGATTCCAAAAGATTCTATGAGTCTTTTAATTCAAGAAATGTACATTGCTTCTTCTGCGAAGTTTATAAAAAATAAAAACCAACAAAATAAAATTAATTACATGCCTTTTGTAAATGAGGTTTACAATATTGATAGTTCTCGCTTTCAAAATAGTAATTATTATTACATGTCTAAAATAGACGAATATGAAGAAATACTTACCGATGCTAAAACCAATCTTGAAAAAAGAAAAAAGAACCTGAATGCGTTAAAAGCAAAACTTGACTCTGTTAGAAAAGATTCTTTAAAGAAATTAAAAAAACCAAAATTGATGTTATTGGACTCTTTTGAAAAACCGAAAGTTTTTTTAGACACTCTAAAAACCAAATTAAAAAAACATAGAAATGGTCAACAAAGGTTTATTAAAAACCGGTTTTAGGATACTTCTCTATAACATCTTTGACAACTTCTTCAATATTCTGAAATTTAAAATTAAGTGCCTTTTTAATTTTATTTGCTGAATATGTAGATACCGTATTTGCTGATTTTGCTGCATATTTACTTAATAAAGGTGTTTTACCACTGATCGTAGAAATCAACAAAGAAATTCTCCAAAAAATAGAAGTTTGCCAAAGAGAAACTTTCTTGTAAGGTCTTTTTTTATGAAAACTATCTGCAATTAAAAAGAAAACTTCTTTAAAAGATTTATTTTCAGAAACTAAAATAAATCGCTCATTTTTAATACTCGAATTTGTTAGTAACACCATTGTTTTCACGACATCTTTTACCCCTACAAAACCAGTAACTCCCTCAGTGTAATATTTAAATCCATTAAAAATTTGTGTAAAGATTTTTCCGGAACCAGAAGCCCAAAAACCAGCCCCTAAAATTATACCCGGGTTTACAATCACCACATCAATTCCTTCCTGACTTGCCCTCCAAACTTCCATTTCAGCACCAAATTTAGTAATGGAATATCCACTATTGTCCTCTTGAGGATTCCATTCATTTTCTTCCGTCAATAAAACTTCTCTCAAAGAATTTCCAATAGTCGCAATTGAACTAACAAAACAAATCTTTTGAACATTAGCATCTACAGAAAGGTTTACAATTATTGCAGTTCCATGAATATTCACTTTTCGCATTTCTCTATAATCTTTAGAATTAAAAGAGATAAAAGCTGCACAATGATATACTTTTTTAACTCCAATAAAAGCAGGAACCATTGAAGGAACATCCGTAACATCTGCTTTAAACCATTCTATTTTAGAACACAATGAAATATCTGAATCGTACAAAGAGAAAACTTCTTTTACTTTTTCAATTCTCTCTTTTGAACGATAAATAGCACGAATTTTTTCGTTATTCTTAACCAACTGATACAATAAATGAGCACCAACCAAACCTGTTCCTCCAGTAACTAAAATCATACTACGAATTTAGTATATTTTGCTTGATAAACTTATATTTGTCACTTGATAAACTGTATACAATGAAAAATTTTATTGAAGAATTGAA
>JAQWOW010000142.1 GCA_029245665.1 Polaribacter sp.
CCAACAACCACATTATCTCCATCATTTATATGGGTTTCTACTTTTAAATTCGAATCCACATAATTAAACACTTTTTTAGCAAAAGAAACCCCAGCAATAATACCCTTTTCTTTTACCAATAGCTGTGCCTTCCCTAATGAGGTTTTAGGAATGCAGGACAGAGAAGTATGATCTCCAATACCTACATCTTCTCTAATTGCATTAGAAATAATGAGTTCTAATTCTTTTTCAAATAGTGCTTCTGATATCATAAGTCATTTTATTCTGATGTAAAAATAGTAATTCGTAATTCATAATTCATAATTTTGCATCATGAAAATTAAATTACTCGCCATCGGAAAGACTGATAACCCCCAATTAATAAAATTAATTGATGAATATCAAAACCGATTAAAACATTATATAAAATTTGAATTTGAGATTATTGCTGATCTTAAAAATGCAAAAAAAATAAGCGAAATTCAGCAAAAAGAAAAAGAAGGAGAACTGATACTTTCAAAACTCCAAAAAACAGATCATTTAATATTGTTAGATGAAAAAGGACAACACTTTACTTCAATTGAATTTTCTAAATACCTGCAAAAGAAGATGAATATGGGTCTTAAACGATTGGTATTGGTTGTTGGAGGACCTTATGGCTTTTCTGAAGCCGTCTATAAAAAATCTATTGGAAAAATAGCATTGTCTAAAATGACATTTTCTCACCAAATGATTCGATTGTTTATAGTGGAGCAACTCTACAGAGGTTTTAGCATTCTTAAAAATGAACCTTATCATCATGAGTAACGAATTTCGTAACATACTATTTTCTAATTTTTTAAATTTGAAGCACTAAAACTTTGTAACTTTGGTTTTCTATTTTCAAACCACCATCTGCAATATTATGAAACTTGTCTTTGCAACTAATAATCCTAACAAACTAAAAGAAGTTAAAGAAATATTACCAAATACAATTGAGCTTTTAAGCTTGAAAGATATTCAATGTTTTGATGAAATTGAGGAAACTGAAACTACCTTGGAAGGGAATGCTCAGTTAAAAGCAGATTATATCACCCAAAAATTTGGATACAATTGTTTTGCAGATGATACCGGTTTAGAGGTAGAAATTTTAAAAGGAAAACCGGGAGTATACTCTGCACGTTTTGCTGGTAAACCCTGTAATTCTGAGAACAACATACAAAAATTATTGGCTAAATTAAAAAATAAAACAAATCGAAAAGCACAATTTAGAACGGCTATTTCTTTAAATTTAAATGAAGAAAAATTTCTTTTTGAGGGGATTTGTAAAGGAGAAATTTTAACAAAAAAACAAGGTGAAAAAGGTTTTGGATATGATCCTATTTTTAAACCCGAAAATCACACTGCTTCTTTTGCCGAAATGTCTTCTGTAGAAAAAAATTCAATTTCTCATAGGGGAATCGCTATTGAAAAATTAGTTGCTTTTTTATCTGAATACAAAAAATAGGTTCCCTTTTTGATAGGAATGATTATATGAAAGAAAAAAACCATTCAAATCACTTTTTACTTCTATCGGTAATACTGATCGTTTTCTTTTTTATAAACATTCGTTTTGGGTCTGTTCCAATTCCCTTTAAAGACATCTTTAATATCCTTTTTGGTGGAGATATTAGCAAAGATAGTTGGGAAACAATCATTATTAATTTTAGAGTTCCTAAAGCAATCACAGCAATTTTAGTAGGTTCTGGTTTGTCTGTTTGTGGCTTATTAATGCAAACCCTATTTAGAAACCCTTTAGCAGGTCCTTTTGTCTTGGGCATCTCCTCCGGTGCAAGCTTGGGTGTTGCGATCTTAATTTTAGGATCTTCTATTTTTGGTGGAGCATTACTAACAAACTCGCTTTCTAATTTATCACTACCCATTGCCGCCAGTTTTGGTGCTTTTTTAGTATTATCATCAGTAATTTTAGCTGCAAATAAAGTAAGAAATACCATGTCGATTTTAATTATTGGATTGATGTTTGGTTCTTTAACATCTGCAGTGATAAGTGTTTTAGCCTACTTTAGTGAAGCGGCTCAAATTCAACAGTACCTGTTTTGGAGTTTTGGAAGTTTGGGCAATTTATCTTGGAATGAATTAATCGTTCTTTCCTGTATTTATAGTGTTGGAATTGTTGGAACGATCTTCGTTATTAAGCCGTTGAATAGTTTGTTATTGGGAGAAAGTTACGCAAAAAGTTTAGGGATAAATATAAAAAAAAGTAGGAATATTATTTTACTCATTACAAGTCTTTTAACAGGGGTAATTACTGCTTTTTCTGGCCCGATTGCTTTTGTAGGACTTGCAGTTCCACACATTACAAAAATAATTTTTTCGAGTTCTAATCATAAAATATTATTACCTGCTACTGCAATAATTGGGGCCATTATTCTATTAATTTGTGATTCTATTGCACAATTACCAACCAGCGATTTTATACTCCCTATAAATGCCATCACCTCATTTTTTGGAGCACCTGTTGTTATTTGGTTGTTGGTTCGAAAAAAGAAACTGTACGTGTAAATGAAGAATTCAAAAGAAAATATTGTGCTTAAAACTGAAAATCTAACAATCGGATATCAGCAAAAAAAGAGGACAAAAATTATAAGATCAGAAATCAACTTAGAAATTAAAAAAGGAAAACTAGTTGCTATTTTAGGTAAAAACGGAATCGGAAAATCTACGTTACTAAGAACACTTTCTAAAGTTCAAGAGCCGCTTTCAGGTAAAATATTTATCAACCAAAAAAACATACAGGAACTGTCTGAAAAAGAACTTTCTACACAGTTGAGCTTGGTATTAACAGAACGCCTACCGGAAAGCCAACTAACCGTTTATGAGTTAATTGCTCTAGGAAGACAACCTTACACAAATTGGATTGATAAACTTTGTGCTTCTGATATCGAAAAAATAGAAGTGGCTATTGAGCAAACAGAAATTGAACATCTTAAAAATAGCCGTTTTCATGAATTAAGTGATGGGCAACTTCAAAGAGTTTTAATCGCAAGAGCCTTAGCTCAAGATACCGAAATTATCATTCTAGATGAGCCAACAGCACATTTAGACATGCATCATACGATTAAAATATTTTCTTTGTTAAAAGAGCTCGTTTTAAAGACTCAAAAAACAATTATCATATCTTCTCATGAGGTAAATTTAGCAATTCAACTAGCAGATGAAATGATGCTTTTATCTTCAGATACATTTCATTTTGGCTCGCCAAGTGAATTAATCAAAGCAAATGCCTTCACAACGTTATTCCCCAAAGAACTTGTTAGGTTCAATAAAACGCTAGCACAATTTGTGATCACTAAAATTTAATGATACTATTGTCTGAGAATTATATAATTTTAAAATCATATATTTAAAAAATTATTTAAAATAACTTCATGAAAAAAATACTACCTATTTTTTGCCTTTCTCTTTTTATAGCATGCAGTATTAGTCATAACGTCTCTAAAAAAGATACGATAACAGATTATGCTGTTGAGTTTGCAAAATCGATTACAGCAGAAAACTTAAAAACACATTTATATATTTTTGCTTCAGATGAATTTGAGGGAAGAGACACCGGAGAAGCAGGACAAAAAAAAGCTGTTAATTACTTAAAAGAATTTTATGTTGGTCAAAAAATTCCTTCTCCATTAGGAGGAAATGATTATTTTCAAGAGGTTCCTGCAAAATTTTTGAATAAAAATGCGAGAGGAGTATCACTAAAAGACTCAGAAAATGTTTTGGCATATATTCAAGGAACGGAAAAGCCTGATGAGGTTATTGTGATCTCAGCACATTTAGATCATGTTGGTAATCATGATGGAGAAATTTACAATGGTGCAGACGATGACGGCTCTGGTTCTGTTGCAATTTTAGAAATTGCTAAAGCATTTAAACAGGCGGTAAAAGAAGGAAAAGGCCCTAAGAGATCTTTATTATTTCTTCACGTTACTGGTGAAGAAAAAGGTTTATTAGGATCAAAATACTATACAGAAAATCCAATTTTCCCACTAAAAAAAACGGTGTGTAATTTAAATATTGACATGATAGGTAGAATTGACAAAGCGCATACCATTGATTCTAATTATGTGTATTTAATTGGTTCAGATAAATTGAGTACAGAACTTCACCAAGTATCTGAACATATAAATTCAAAATATACCAATATTAATTTAGACTATACATTTAATGACAAAGACGATCCTAATCGTTTTTACTATAGATCCGACCATTACAACTTTGCAAAAATGAATGTCCCTGTTATCTTTTATTTTAATGGTACTCACGAGGATTACCACAGGCCAACAGATACTCCTGATAAAATTGAATACAATCTATTAGCAAAAAGAACACGTTTGATTTTTCACACAGCTTGGGAAATTGCCAACAGAGAAAATAGATTGATAGTTGACAAAGTAGCTCCTCAAGGATTTCATTAAACCACAAGTTGTAGTTTTTTATTTGGCTTCTTTTTTTAACAATTCTGGAAATTTATTTTTGAATTTGTTTAATCTTGGAATAGACACTGCTTTCACATACCCTTGATTGGGATTTCTTTTTTCATAATCTTGATGGTAATCTTCAGCTTTATAAAATTTGGTATGTTTGGTTATTTCTGTAACTATCTTACCTGAGTAAATTTCTTGGTTTAGTTTAGTAATTGCAGCTTCTATAATTTTCTTTTCACTATCAGTTGAATAAAAAGCAATAGAACGATATTGTGTTCCATAATCTGGGTGTTGACCATTTTTAGTAGTTGGATCGTGAGAACCAAAAAACACAGTTACCAAAGTTTTAAAACTTACTTTTTTGGGATTGTAATACACAGCCACAGTTTCTGCGTGCCCTGTTTTTCCGGTTCCAATTGTTTGGTAAGTTGGGTTTAATGTATGGCCTCCTGCATACCCAGAAATAGCCTCATCTACTCCAATAACACTTTCAAAAACAGCTTCTACACACCAAAAACATCCACTTGCAAAATAAGCAACCTTATTCTCCTTTTTAGACATATGGGCTACTTTGGATTCAATCTCTTTTTTTTCAGTAAATCCCAAACAAGAAATCAATAATACTAAAAAACTTACGATACTAACAGATTTTAAAATAGACATTTGCAAATAATTATACGGGTTAAAAAACTCAAAAATAGTATATTTTTATTTCTAAAATTTACAGAAATGATTGCACAAAAATAAACTATTTGAATTATATAGATGTAATATAAACAAGCGATGCTCTATCTATTTACAACTTGTTTACAACTTTAGCATTTTCTTAAGAAACCCACTTGTAGAAAATAGATAAGATGTCTATTTTTGTTAAAAATTTTATTTAAATAATGGAGCATTTTATCGTTTCTGCGCGTAAATACCGTCCTCAAAATTTTGAGGATGTTGTTGGACAACAAGCCATTACAAATACGCTAGAAAATGCTATCAAAAATAATCATTTAGCACAAGCATTGTTGTTTACGGGTCCGCGTGGTGTTGGAAAAACTTCTTGTGCACGAATCTTGGCAAAAAACATCAATCAACAAGATGCAGAAATTTCTGCTGATGAAGATTTTGCGTTTAATATTTTTGAGTTAGATGCAGCTTCGAATAATTCAGTAGATGACATCAGAAGTTTAACCGAGCAAGTTCGAATTCCACCTCAGACTGGCAAGTACAAGGTATATATTATAGATGAAGTACACATGCTTTCACAAGCAGCTTTCAATGCCTTTTTAAAAACACTAGAAGAGCCTCCAGCTCATGCTATTTTTATTTTAGCGACCACAGAGAAGCATAAAATTATTCCGACTATTTTATCTCGTTGTCAAATTTTTGATTTCAAACGAATTGGAGTTTTAGACGCTAAAAATTATTTAAAAATTATTTGTGACAAAGAAAACATAACGGCAGATGACGATGCTTTGCATATAATCGCTCAAAAAGCCGACGGCGCAATGCGTGATGCTTTGTCTATTTTTGATAGAGTCGTAAGTTTTTCTGGAACCAATTTAACACGAGAGGCAGTTGCTGAAAATCTAAATGTTTTAGACTATGAAACGTATTTTAACATGACCGATTTGGTTTTAGAAAATAAGATTCCACATGTATTAAATGCATTCAATACAGTATTAGGAAAAGGTTTTGAAGGACATCATTTTATAAACGGATTGGCAAGCCATTTTAGAGATTTATTAGTAGCAAAAGACAAAGAAACTTTAGTACTATTAGAGGTTGGTGATGTTGCAAAAAAGAAATATTTAACCCAGGCGTCAAAAGCAACTATTTCTTTTTTAATGCAGGCTATTCAGAAAGCAAATGAATGCGATCTAAATTATAAATCTAGTAAAAACCAGCGATTACTTGTAGAATTGACCTTGATGCAAATTGCCTCCATCACTTTTGATGGAGAAAAAAAAAAATCAGCTAATTACATAATTCCTGCTACTTTTTTTCAAGCACTTTCTCCCCCTGCTATTGAAGTAGCGAAACCATCAGAAAAAAAGAGTGAAGTAATTAAAGTCCAAAAAACAAAATCTCCAAAACCAAAGTTAAAAAAAGCACCCTTTAAATCTCTAGAAAGAAGAACTTCCTCTCTGTCTTTAAAAAGTATCCATCAAAAAAAAGGAGTAGAAAAATCTGATATTGAAGTAAATTATGACGAGCATCCAAAAGAGGTTTTTACTGAAGAATCGCTTCAGAAATTTTGGAAAGAATATGTCGATTTATTAAATAAAAAAGGAGAAAAAAGCATGGCTTCCATTGTTGGAACAGAGTTGCCAAAATTAAAAAATCAATTTAAAATTTCATTTACGGTTCCTAATAAATTGATGGAAGATCAATTTAAAAAAGGTAAACCAAAGCTTTTGAACTTTTTAAGAGAGAATTTAAATAACTTTGGTATTGATATTC
>JAQWOW010000154.1 GCA_029245665.1 Polaribacter sp.
AAATTTTGATCATGAATATGATTTTCAGATTGTTACTATTTCCGTTAACTATAACTACCATAACTAGTTGTAACTTTAAGAAACAAGTACCTCAAAATAATGAAGTAATTATGAATACTTCTGAAAAAAGAAATGTCAATGCCCCAGAAGGAATGATATGGGTACCAACTAAAACTTTCTTAATGGGTGCAAAAACCGATGATAAATTTGCAATGATGCGTGAAAAGCCTGCTCACAAAGTTATTGTTGATGGTTTCTTTATTGATGCAAATGAAGTCACCAATCAACAATTTCAGAAATTTGTTGATGCTACAAAATACATAACAGTTGCAGAAAGACCAATAGATTGGGAAGTGATTAAAAAAGATTTACCTCCAGGAACCTTAAAGCCAGCAGATTCAATTTTACAGCCAGGAAGTTTAATTTTTAATAAACATGCAGAAGGGGTCGTTTCAATGCAAAACTATGGTCAGTGGTGGGCTTGGAAAATTGGTGCAAATTGGAGAGAGCCTGAAGGGCCAGGATCTTCGATAGAAGGAAAAGAGAACTATCCGGTGGTTCATGTTGCACAAGAAGACGCTTTAGCATATTGTAAATGGGCAAATAGGAGATTGCCAACCGAGGCAGAATGGGAATCAGCGGCTCAGGGTAAATTTCAAGATAATATTTATACTTGGGGAAATAAATATGAGGATTTAAATGAAAATGCGAATACTTGGCAAGGGAAATTTCCAACAGAAAATATTCCAAAAGATAGGTTTAAATATATTTCTCCTGTAAAATCATATCCTTCAAATAATATTGGATTGTTTGATATGGCCGGAAATGTTTGGGAAATGACATCAGATTTATTCAATGTCAATTATTACAAGACATTAGATCCAATGGAGGTTCTTAAAAACCCAAAAGGAGCTTCAAAATCTTATTCACCAAGCAATCCTTATCAGCAAGAATACGTAATGAAAGGTGGATCTTTTTTATGTCATCAGTCCTATTGTGCTAGTTTTAGAATATCTGCAAGAATGGGTATGGAGCCAAATTCTAGCTCTGATCATATTGGTTTCAGAACTGTTGCAACAAAAAATATTCTTGAGCAGTAATTTCTTAATATTCTTTGCAACTTTATTATTTTTATGAATAGCTTTGATAATATTAATTCTATTATCTGTTAGATTATCCACCCACTTATTTAAATTAAAAGGTTTTGTAAACGCAACTGTAAAAATACCTTCAGTATTAAATTCAGTAGGTGTTGAATTTATTTCTAACCATTTAAAACTTCTAATAATCTAAAATTAAGATATAATTTTTCTTTCCCAACTTGTTCACTTTTAAGGAAACCTGCTTTTTCTAATTCTTTTAAGTAATTACCAACTGTTTTTAAGTTACCTAAACCTGCTTTCTCTAATTGCTTTCGCTTTGTATAGGGTAATTTAAACAATACTTCCAATAAATCTGTTGAGTATATTCTTGGTAATTTTCCTTGAATTTCAGCCCCCATAACATTCATCAATTTTTCAATTTCTGCTATTTGCTTTCTGCCTCTTAATGCAGTTTGCTCTACCATACCTAACATATATAAAATCCAGTCTTCCCAATTTTCTTCTTCGGTTACTTTACAAAGGTTAGTGTAGTATTGGTCTTTATGTTCAATAATGTAA
>JAQWOW010000155.1 GCA_029245665.1 Polaribacter sp.
AGCATGGGAAGCGTCTTTAAAATTAGTTGATGAATCTACTGAATATGCATTGACAGGAGCCATTTTTTCTACAGATAGATACATTGTTGAAAAAGCTTCTAAAGTGTTAGAGAATGCTGCTGGAAACTTCTACATTAATGACAAACCAACAGGGGCAGTTGTAGGTCAACAACCTTTTGGAGGAGGAAGAGCCTCTGGAACAAATGACAAAGCTGGTTCTGCTCAAAACCTCTTACGTTGGACCTCCGTTAGAATGATTAAAGAGACATTTGTTTCACCAACTGACTATAAATACCCTTTCTTAGGATAGCTAAAAATAATTAATTTAAGCCTCACCTAATGATATCGATGAGGCTTTTTATCTATTATAAATATTAGTTTATAATCAGTTTTTTTAATGCCTGTCTATTTCCATTGGCAACTTTTAATAAATACAATCCTGCAGAAGCATTTTTAAAAAATATTCTTTCAGAAAAATTTATAAGTGTATTGTGATACTTTTTTTCATGAATCAACCTTCCTCTTAGATCAAATAATTGAACCCTTACGTTGTCTGTACTAATAAGTTTAAGGGCTAATGTAAATTCTCCTTTTGTAGGATTTGGAAATAACATAAAATCACCAAAGGGCTCATCAACAAGAGATGCTGTTGAACCCTCTATCATTAATGTATAGTCCTCTGTTTCTCCCCATTCTGATTGATGGTCACTGTCACAAGCACCTATTTCACTTGTATTACCATCACCAGTATACTCAATGTTCACTCTCATTCTTGTATTTCCTATCGTAGCATCAACTGGCACAGTTATGGTTGAAGTTAGCGTATTTAAATTTTCAGAACCAATCCCTAATTGATACATTTCAGCATCTTCATCAAATACATAGTTTTGATTCCAATCAATAAATACAGTACAAAAATCTTGATAACCATCTGTATCAAAAGTAACACTAAGCTGGTAAGTGTTACCTGTTTTTATATTGGTCATAATAGACGTAAAATCTTCATAACCGTCATTTAAGTCATTTTCAGAATCATGGTTAATCGTATTGAAAGTAACATTCGTAATATATTCTCCGCCTCCAGATTCATCTGTATAGGTTGATGGACAATAAGATGGTATGAGTGTTTCAAAATTAAAAGCTTCTGAATAATTTCCTTCTCCACAACTATTTTTTGGTTTAACTCTCCAGTAGTAGGTTGTGTTTTCAGAAAGACCTGAAACTGCATAAGAGTTTGTAGCGACATTGCCACTTGAAATTATCGTTGTAAAACTATTATTTAAAGCTACCTGAACATCATAATTAGAGACATTTATATCTGCCTCCCATTTTAACTCTTGAGACAAACCAATGCCTGAAGCTCCGTTTGCTGGAAGCGTTAAATTTGGACTTTCAAATGTAGAATTCGTTACATTTAGTTGAACATCAATATTCTGATTTACACTATTAGAATTTGCTTTTACATGAATAGTATATGCTTGTGGAGTCGCTCCGTTGATATTAGATACCTGCATGGTAACATTTCCTGCCTCGTTTATAGATGTTGGACTAAATGAAACTATAGAACCAGAGGGTTGGTCTGTTGTTGTAAACGATATCATTTCTGAAAAGCCGTTCACAAAATCAAAACTGAACTCATAACTTGCAATTTCATTTCCAAAATTACAAACCGATTGAATACCACTGGTATTTGTCATTATAAAAGTTGGAGTTACCGAGTTTATGGTAAAGTTTGTAGCATTCACGTTGTAAAAAATATTATCTGCCGCTTCCACCATAATTCTTGAGGTAGTTGAAGGATTATTTGGCACAACGATATCTTCTAATCCGTCATTTGGGGTATTTTCCTTTAAAGTAATCGGAAAAGTGACACCACCATCTACAGATAATTTAATATTTACATTTTGGCAATTTATCGGAGAAAGATCTGTTATTCCTTTATTCCAAGTAATTGTTTGAGTCGAACCTGAATACCAAGTAACAGCTGAATTGGGCAAAGAAACTGTAAATGCTTCTGAATTTTCAACTGACACTTTCATATCATCTCTTGCCGTACTTCCACCACCTACAGAATTATCTCTTACTAAAAAAGAAAAATTTAAATCTCTCTCTACCGATGGGACAACTTCCCAAGTTGAAGAAGTACTTCCTGAGACTACAGTTGCTAACTCTGGCATATATCTAATTGGAACTTTTTTTGATTTTAGAGATCTAAACATTGGACCTCCAGAACTTGACGCTACTGGCGGCATGGTTGTTAGTTCATTGTCTATTTGCTCCCAATTGTACGTAAGACCCTCCAATCCATCCACATCAGTAGCTATGCCTGATAAAACAAAAGGAGTTGATTTTGGGATGTTAAAATTTCCTCCAGCATTTGCAATTGGCGCAGTATTACCCGTGTTCGTTACCGTTGCACAGGTTGCAGAAGATTGAATAGTACCCAACATTTCAGCAATACTTACCGCATGAAAATAAGCGTCACTATTATTTTGAACATTTGGCGAACAAATACCAGCATAGCCCATGATTGTAGAGGCACTTCCTGGCTCAACAGCGGTTGCATTATTTCTATTACAGCTGTTATTTTGAGTGTGCATGGCTCCAAATTGGTGGCCTATTTCATGAGCCACATAATCAATATCGTATGCATCTCCAATAGGCTGACTTCTTCCTGTGACCCCTCTGGCCTTTTGACCAGTGACACAAACCACTCCCCCACCTGCAAGACCACTCCCATCGATACTAAAAATATGTCCAATATCATAATTTGCATTTCCAATTTGAGCATCACAAATAGTTTGTACTTCATCAATCATCAAGTCTGCATCTCCATCAGTTATGTTATCTGTATCAGCATCTAAAAAAACAATACGATCATTCTCTCCTACAAGTACCATTTTTACAGCTATATCTCTTTCAAAAATACCATTCACTCTCGTCATTGTTGTATTCATTGCCGATAAAACAGCTGCTTTTTTTTGTTCATCAGTAGCTGAAGCAGGTATGTTTTGGTTTGTCAAATGAAATTGAGCATATTCTCCAGAACAAGCCAATGCCAAACGAAATGTTCTTAGCTTACCATCGTTGGTATTGTCTATGCTAGAGGTGTTTATTCTTGAAAATTCTTCAACCTGACAGGTGAAATCATCCTTATCTGACGCTAAATCACTTCGCTTGTAAAGCAGTAATGTTTTGCTGTCTTTTGAATAGGGATCTATGTATAAAGTTTCTTCTTTCCCTGAAAAAACTACTGCATGAAAACCATCTGTACCGATACTTATTTTTGCAATAGCGGTAGGATCATCTATACCTTGAGCAGAATAAGACTTTATCATTGAAAATTTTTCTGCTAGTTTTTGTTCAAAATTAGAGGTCTCTTTAATTACAAAACTTGAAAAACCTCCTTGAACATTTGGAAGTTTTAATGCCTTTTGTTTTTGCTTTTCTTTTGGGTTTAAAAAATTTTGGAAATCATTCGTTTTTATAGAAAGAAGTTCAAATTTAGTTGGAAAGTTTTTATTTTGATAAAGCTCACTTTCTTGAAAGTTGATTTTATTTTTGTCTAGTTTCTCAAGAAAAACTTGCGCATTTAGTCCTTCAATTGAGAAAAATAAAACAATGAGAGAAAATAGTAGAGAAAATTTAGTTTTCATAGACCTAAAACAAAAAATAGCAACTTTTCAGTATTCGAATATAATCAAATAATTATCTTTGTAATCTAAGTTATGAATAAAAACGTACAATTACAAGACTTATTTGTAAAAGATTATAAAGATACTTGGGATTTTCAAACTGAGCTGCTACAAGAAATTGTGAGTGTTAAAATTAACAACCGAAAAAACAATCTTCAAGAAGCTACTAAAAATCACTTTCTATTTGTGGAGCATCCCCATGTATACACGCTAGGAAAAAGTGGCGACCTCAATAATTTATTATTAAATGAAAAACAATTAATAGATAAAGGGGCAACTTTTTATAAGATCAATCGTGGTGGTGACATCACATACCACGGTCCTGGACAAATTGTTGGGTACCCCATTTTAGATTTAGAAAACTTTTTTACAGACATCCACAAATATCTTCGTTTATTAGAAGAAACCATTATTTTAACCATCGCTGAATATGGATTAAAAGGCGAAAGAAGTGACGGTGAAACAGGTGTTTGGCTTGATGTTAATACTCCTTTTGCCCGTAAAATTTGTGCACTCGGTATTCGCTCCTCACGCTGGGTAACCATGCATGGTTTTGCGTTAAATGCAAATGTTAATTTGGGTTATTTTGACAATATCATACCCTGTGGAATTAAAGGAAAAGCGGTTACTTCTATGGAAGCTGAGCTAAACCAAAAAGTAGATATAGAAGAAGTAAAACAGAAAATACTAAAGCATTTTAAAACACTTTTTAAGGTGAAAAAAATAATCGTTTCATAGCTTATAAAATTTACTGTACGACTCCCTTAATTATTTTTCATCGTTAAAATACACTTTATAATATTTCATTTTCTTCTCCTTATCATAGCCTCTTTCTAAATATTCTGAAGCTGCCTCTGGCGCATCTACATCTAATTTTATAGAAATATTAGTATCTAACTTAATCTCTGTTTTGAGCTTGTTTTTCTCTTTTTTTAAAACAACTCCAGATACATCAAAATTATTTCTAATTAAAACATCATTTAAAGTTTCAAAATGTTTTTTATAATCATCAAAAAGCTCTTTATGTTTGTCCTCTTCAAAAACCTCATCTTTAAAGGTTGCATAATCTACCGCTTCATTTTCTTTAAAATAATCGACAGTATTTGCCAAGAAATTTCCTTGTTCATGCATTCCTAATTCAGGTTTTATAACCTCTTCAGAAAACTCTTTACACAACTCCAAATAGTTTTGTGTATGTGAATTATAATCATCAGCTAATTTTACAGATAAAAAATTTTTAATCCAATATTGAGCATCATAATTATTATTATCTACTGAAAGAACAACGGTTCCTTCGGTATCTGAAGTATTTAGAATTAAACAACCTTTGTCAATTTTTTTCGTAGAAATACCTTTTTGCACAACGACATCAAAACTATCATTATCATCCAAATAAGTCTGAAAAAAATCGACTTTATTCTCAATTTTAAAGATACCTATTGCTTCTGTCAAGACCTCTTTAAATTCGAGTCCTTCTATGAGAACAATTAACACATCACCTGTTTTTATTTGTGCAGAATTGGATTGTTCA
>JAQWOW010000189.1 GCA_029245665.1 Polaribacter sp.
GTGTATCTCAAACCTACAAAAGTTCTAATCCCCTGGTTAGAAGCGTATACATAACTTGGGTCAAAAGCTAGTTCTGGGTTTTTATCTGTGTCAATTCCTTCATCAAAAGGATTGTTTGAGCTGTTAATACTATTTGAAGGAGGGGTATAATTTAAGAGATTTTTTATTCCTCCATATACCTCCCAACTAGGGCCAATTTTTTTTGTTAACTGAATATTTTGAACACTAAACCATGGAGAAAATTCTGCTCTAGGATCATTCTCTCCTAGCAAAGGCAAACGCATTGGACCATAGATGTTTCCTGTATAATCAATGGTAAAATTAGTATTCGTTTTATAAGAAATAGACCATACACCGCTGAAGCTTTCCGTTAATAATTGTCTTGTTTTAGTTTTATTTTCTGTAATAGAAACATCCATAAGCGTTGCGCCAAAATTTATTGACAATCCGTTTGTAAAGTTCATGTCTGTATTTAAAGACAGTCCTTTTGAAATAGAGTATCCCTCTAAATTTGCATACATAATTTTATTTGAATCGGTTTCGTAGTCAGGTAAAATTCTATTGTCGAAATAAGTATAAAAAGCACTTGCATCTAAGGTGATGAATGAATTTTTTAGGAGGAACTTTTTTACATAATTAAGATTTATATTCCAAGAGGTTTCTGGTTGTAATTCGCCATCAAACTCAACTTCCCTTGCTCCAGTTAATGCCGCATGGTCCTCTGTAAAAACATTGGCAACTCTAAAACCGTTTCCAATACTTACTCTCACGATATCAGATTTATCAATAGAATTCCATTTGTAATTTACTCTTGGTGAAAAGATACGACCATGAATGCTATTGAAGTCTACTCTAGCACCTAATAACAAGTTGTTTTGTGTATTTAAGGCAATTTCATCTTGAACAAAAATTCCTGGTAAGTGTGTTATTGCAGCTTTATTAGCATCGCCATTTTCATTTAAAGTAGCAAATGTATTATCGTCGTAATACGAGTACCTGTAGGCCATTCCTATTAATAAATCGTGTTTTTCTCTAATTTGTTTGTTGTAGGTAAACTGACCGAATCCTGTCAGTTGCTCTGCATCATAAGCATCTGTTCCGTAGAAAGAATCTTGAGAATGTCCATTTGCACTAAACTGAAAATTGATATTTTCTGATGTTGGCAACTCATAGGTTCCAAAAGTTTCCCATCTATTTGTATAAATACTTTCACCGTATTTTATGTTACTTCCTCTGTAATTTTTTTCCCAATCTAATTCTCCTCCCCAACGGTCCTCATAAACGTATCGACCGGCAATGGTAAAAACTTTATTACTTTTTCTTTCAATAGTTATTTTATTGAAAATAGAAATTCTATTTTGTAGCGTTAAATCTGTAAAATTATCATCATTATTATCAATTCTGTTTTGATAGTTAAAATAATTAATACCCAATAAACCTTGAATTTTATCAGAAGTTTCATACCGCATTCCAATATCAGTATTTATTTCTCCCCAAGAACTTGTAAAAACATCTGTTGCGAGCGCAGGTGCATTTGAAGTTTTTTTAGTGATGATATTTATAATACCTCCAACTGCTTCAGAACCATATAAAGTAGATGCAGGACCTTTTACAACTTCAACTCTCTCGATCAAAGCTTGCGGAATCCCTGTCAATCCATAAACCGTAGATAAACCACTCACAATTGGCATTCCGTCAATCAAAACAAAAGTATAGGGGCCTTCCAAACCATTAATATGGATGTCACCTGTATTACAAACATTGCAATTTAATTGTGGCCTCACCCCATTTACGTTTTGTAAAGATTCAAAAATAGAAGGGGTTGGGTTTTTCTTGAAAAAAGTAGTGCTATATACTTCTACAGAAACTGGGCTATTGGATTTTGAAATGGGTCTTAAAGTTCCAGAAACGACAATCTCTTCTAAAGAATAGTTTTCATTTAAGTTAAAGTTTTTGACCAATTTTTGATTTCCGGTTAGTATGATTTTCAAAGATTTCAAGTTAAAACCCACGCTACTTGAAATAAGTGTGTAGTCTCCGTTTGGAATATTTTTCAGTTCAAAAAATCCTTCTTCGTTCGAAGCGGTTCCTAGCTTTGTGTTGGCAAGATATACATTTGCAAAAGGTAAAGCTTCCCCTTTAGATGTAATTTTCCCAGAAATACTGTTTGTTTGAGAATGAGTTGATATTATTCCTACAAAAAGATAGTAGATAATTTTTAAGGGCGTTTTCATAAAGTTTAATTTATTTTTATGCAAATATAAACATATTTTTAGATAAGACTAAAAAATATATTTACATAAAATAAAAAAGTATATATTTGTCGTCTAAATACGTGCCAATGTTTACATCTTCAGAAGAGAATTATTTAAAAGCCATTTATCATCTAGAAATAGGTGTTGATAAAGGAGTCAGTACAAACGCCATCGCAGAAAAATTAGTAACAAAAGCTTCTTCTGTAACAGATATGGTAAAGAAATTATCTGAAAAAGAGTTAATTATTTATAAAAAATACCAAGGAGTAACGTTGACTAATTTTGGAAAAAAAATAGCTTCAAGCATTGTAAGAAAACACAGGTTATGGGAAGTTTTTTTGGTCGAAAAATTAAATTTTTCTTGGGATGAGGTTCATGATGTGGCCGAACAATTAGAGCACATAAAATCTCCAAAACTAATCAATCAATTAGATATATTTTTAGGGTTTCCATCACAGGATCCTCATGGAGACCCAATACCAGATAAAGATGGAAATTTAAAAGTTGTCGAAAAAAGCTTATTGTCAACCTTATTAAAAAATGAAAGCGGAATTTGTGTTGGTGTCAACGATTCTTCCTCTGAATTTTTACAGTTTTTAGATAAAAAAGGCATTACCCTTGGCAAGCAAATTAAAGTTTTAGAAAAAGAAAATTTTGACGGTTCTTTATTCATTTCCATTGATCAAAAAAAACTTTCAATTTCAAATAAAATAGCGAACAATTTATACATACAAAAACAATGAATACATTTGAACAATTAGTTGTCTTTGGAAAAGAGCATCCAATTTTAGCAGCATTGTATGCTTCCCTTTTTACATGGGGCTTGACTGCTTTAGGAGCTTCTTTGGTTTTCTTTTTTAAGAAGTTAAACAGAGCAGTCTTAGATGGAATGCTAGGTTTTACAGGAGGCGTTATGGTTGCAGCAAGTTTTTGGAGCTTGCTTGCTCCTGCAATAGACAATAGCCCAGGAGAGGGCTTTGTAAAAGTTTTACCCGCTGCAATTGGTTTTGCGTTGGGAGCTTTTTCTCTTTTTGGGATGGATAAAGTTTTACCACATTTACATATTAACTTTAAAGAAAATGAGGCTGAAGGAGTAAAGACAGAGTGGCATAAAACAACACTATTGGTGTTGGCAATCACCCTACATAATATTCCTGAAGGGCTTGCCGTTGGTGTTTTATTTGGAGCTGCATCTACTTTGGTGGGAGTAGAACAAACAGAAATGATCATTGCTGCAATTTCATTAGCAATCGGAATTGGAATTCAGAATTTTCCAGAAGGTTTTGCTGTTGCAATGCCTTTAAGAAGGCAAGGTGTTAGCCGATTAAAAAGTTTTTGGTATGGACAATTATCGGCAGTTGTAGAACCAGTTGCAGCAGTTTTAGGAGCACTTGCTGTTTCTTTTTTCACCCCAATTTTGCCATATGCTTTAGCATTTGCAGCCGGAGCAATGATTTTTGTAGTGGTAGAAGAAGTAGTTCCAGAAACACAAAGAGATGAATATACAGATATTGCAACTCTTGGTTTTATTGGCGGATTTATAGTAATGATGTCTTTAGATGTAGGTTTAGGATAGTGTTGTGTATAATATAATTAGAAAGCCAAACAAAAACTGTTTGGCTTTTTGTATTTTGCAAAAAAAAACAATCTAGTGCAACAACCATCAGTCTTTCAAGTTTACAATGCTTCTGCCGGAAGTGGAAAAACTTTTACTCTTGTAAAAGAATACTTAAAAGTTTTATTAACTTCAGATAATATTTTTTTGTTTCAGACAATATTGGCAGTTACATTTACCAACAAAGCAGCTGGTGAAATGAAAGAACGGGTGTTGTCTAGTTTAGAGGATTTTGCTACCGGAAAAGAAAACCATTTATTCAATATTATTGCAACTGAAATGGAAGTTGATATACCCATAATTCAGAGGAGAAGTAAGAATATATTAGATGCGATTTTGCAAAATTATGCTGCTTTTTCTATAACTACTATTGATAGTTTTACGCATAAAATCATCAAAAATTTTGCCTACGATTTAGGGTTGCCTTTAAACTTTGAAGTTGAAATGGACGCAATTTCTTTACTTAATGAAGCGGTAGATGTGTTGATTTCTAGGATAGGAACCGATAATAAACTGACAAGCCTTTTGATTGATTACTCTCTAGATAAAACAGATGATGATAAATCATGGGATATTTCTAAAGATCTAAATGAATTTGCAAGAATTTTATTGAATGAAGATGACGTTCAGCATTTTAGAGGTCTTTATAACAAGAAGTTGGAGGATTTTACAAATTTAAAGACGAAGCTATACAAGCGGCAAAAAGAAATTGATCAACTTCAAAGAGAAATTGGTAAATTAGGTCTCAAAATTATTGATGAAGCAACTTTAGATCACAAAGACTTCTATTATTCATTGCTTCCAAAGCATTTTTTATCACTTTCAAAAAACCCAAAAAAAACAAAATTCTTTGAAGAGAATAAACTTAAAGAGAGAATTAAAGAAAATGTCTTTTATTCTAAAAATAAATCAGATGAAATTAAAAATGCTATTGAAAGGATCTTACCGAAACTGTTAGATTTATATTCAAAGTCTGAACTTTTTTTTCAACAATACATGCTTCATAAATTGGCCTTAAAAAGCATATTGCCTTTGGCTGTTTTAAATCATATTAACTCCGAATTAGAAACGATAAAAGAGGAAAATAATATTAGATTAAATGCAGAATTTAATCAACTAATTTCTGACAATAT
>JAQWOW010000196.1 GCA_029245665.1 Polaribacter sp.
CTCAATGAACGAAACTAACATCGTAATATTTCCGTTAGCGGATGCAAATATACACCCCCTTTTTAATCCCACAACTATTTTATGAAACTTTTTTGAAATAAATGAAAATTAATTCTTAATTAAATCATTTTTAACAACTTAACAATACAACCTTTTTTAACATCTTTAAAATATCAATCTTTAAAAAAAATACCAACAAAAATTATGCAATAAATAGACCTTATATAATATATGGTAAATGAAAACAATCACATTTAATAATGGAAACTATTCTATTAAAATTACGTAAGATTCCGATCAAAAAGTATAAAAAAATACGAATTGAATGATTTGACTCAAAAAATTCAAATAAAATCACTTTCTTATGGATGAGAACCAGAAGTTTTCAAAAAAACTATTCTTTTTTTTTCTTGTTTTTTTGTTTCTTTTTAATCTTTTCAAACATCAATTTGTATTGCTCTACATTGACCGACCCTTTTTTTTCTATTATAATTTTTGAAAAATCAAAATTTAACTTTGAAGAGGAAGCTATTAATACACCATCTTGAAATGCTCTTTGTAAAACATCTTCTATAAGGAAATCCTCATTATTTAATTTTGGATGGTATGCTGTTTTTAAAGAAAGTTTAAAAATATTTGCAGTTGTATTGTACCAAAATGCTTTCCAACCACTTCTAAGAAATTTAATATTTTGAAATACTGTTTTACCTGTTTGACGGTGAATTAACTTAATTAAAATGCGACCTTCTGTTGTTGTCATCTTTTTAATTTGATCTGTAAATTCTCCTTCAATATAATTCTGGACCAACCTTATGTATTTTCTTTTCTTACTTTTAGACTTTATTTTATCTAATCTTAGAATTAATGATTCCAATCTTTTTGACGCTAGCAAAGCAAAAGGGTAGGTTTTTAATACTTTTCTACGGAACCATAGATAATATCGAACATCGTCTTTATTATTAAATTTATGGTTTGGTAGTAGGGAAAATTCATTTAAACTAATTGTTAAAGTATCTCCTGGTTTTATAAAAACATAGTCATCAATATGAACAGGTATTGAGTCTGTTTCCTCTTTTTGAGAAAAAGAAGCCAAAGAATTTACTATTATATATATGTATAGTAATTTTTTCAATTTTTTTTATTGATTATAAATCAAACTCCTCTTTAAATCATTAAGAAATTTTATCTATGAAATCTTGCTCAGAAATTATTTCTACTCCTAAATCTTGAGCTTTTATAAGCTTCGTGGGGCCCATATTATCTCCCGCTACAATAAAATTTGTTTTTTTAGATATTGATGAACTTACTTTCCCTCCATTATCCTCTATCGCTTTTTTAAGTTCATTTCTACTTAATTGATAAAATACACCAGAAACTACAACTATTTTTCCTTGTAGTTTATCTGTTTGGTTTTCTAAATCTTCTTGAGAAACCTCTAATTGAATTCCGGCTACTTTTAAACGATTGATCAATTGAATATTCCTTAAATCAGAGGAAAAATCAATAATACTTTGCGCAATTCTGTCGCCAATTTCATCGACATTAATCAACTCTTCAAAAGATGCTGTCATTAAATTGTCAATAGATTTAAAGTATTTTGCTAATTTTTTAGCAACCGTTTCTCCTACAAATCGAATTCCCAATGCAAACAATACTTTTTCAAACGGAATTTTCTTTGACTTTTGAATCCCTGTAATCATATTTTCTGCTGATTTTTCAGCCATTCTCTCTAAAGGTAGTATTTGCTCAACTTTTAAATCGTATAAATCTGCATAATTTTGAATCAATCCTTCTTTTCTTAACAAATCAACAGTTTCTCCACCCAAACCATCTATATCCATCGCTTTTCTACTGATATAATGCTGAATTCTTCCTGTAATTTGAGGAGCACAACCAAACTCATTAGGACAATAATGTTTAGCATCTCCTTTGGTTCTAATCAATTCTGTCTGACACTCAGGACAATGACTAGCATAAATAGTTGGCTCAGAATTTTCTGGCCTTTTCATAAAATCTACCTCAATTATTTTTGGAATTATCTCTCCTCCTTTTTCAACAAAAACAGTATCTCCTATTCTAATATTTAATTTTTCTATTTGATCTGCATTGTGAAGTGATGCACGTTTTACTACAGTTCCTGCTAATTGAACAGGAGCTAAATTTGCAACAGGTGTAATAGCGCCAGTTCTACCAACTTGATATGTTATTTCCTTCAAAACTGTAGAAACTTGCTCCGCTTTAAATTTATAAGCAATTGCCCAACGTGGAGATTTTGCTGTATACCCCAATTCTTCTTGTTGTTGTAAATTATTTACTTTTATAACAACACCATCAGTTTCATAGGGTAATTGATGTCTTTTAGAATCCCATTTATTGACAAAATCAAAAACTTGATTTATAGATTTGACTAAAAGGATCGTTTGGGGGATTTTAAACCCTGTTTTTCTTGCGCTTTCTAAACTCTCAAAATGTGTTTTATACTTTCTTTCTGATGTTACAACTTGATACAACAAACAGTCTAAAGGACGCTTAGCTACTTCAGCACTGTCTTGTAACTTTAAACTTCCACTGGCTGTATTTCTTGGGTTTTTATATTCTTCTTCTCCTTCAGCCAATCGTTGCTTATTCATTTTTTCAAAGCCATCTAGAGGTAAAATAATTTCACCACGTATTTCAAAAGTACTGACAAAATCAGACTTTAATGATAATGGAATGGATCTAATTGTTTTGATATTAGTTGTTACATCATCTCCTTTAAAACCGTCTCCTCTGGTGACTGCTTTTACAAATTGATTATTTTCATAAGTAAGATTAATAGAAGCACCATCGAATTTTAACTCACAGGTATATTCAAGATCATCGGTTCCTAACAATTTATGAATACGTTTTTCCCAATCTAACAAATCCTCTTTGGAGTAAGAATTACTTAAAGAATACATTCTATTTTTATGAAAAATAGTATTGAAATTCTTAGTTACTTCTCCTCCAACTCTTTGAGTTGGAGAATTTGAATCGAAAAATTCTGGATTTTCTTGTTCTAATTTTTCTAATTTTTTAAGAAGCATGTCAAAATCAAAATCGGAAATCGTAGCATTATCTAAAACATAATAATTATGGGTATGCAGATTTAATTCTTCACGGAGTTGTTCTATTTTTTGTTGAATTGTCATCAAGCGTATTAAGTTTTCTTTATCAATCTATAATTGTATGCGTACAGCTTCAAAAATAATATAATAAATATAAAATTCATCATAATAATAATTGTATTTGTAAACTAAAAATAACTTTATATATCAAATTATATTGGAAGTATTCATTAATATCACAATTGTTTTCTTCATCATTAAAACTTAATGTGAATGGAAAATTACTATTTGAAAAAAACGATGTAGTTTAAGGAATAGAAAAAAAGGTCTTTTTTTAGTAATAGGTAAACCTTCTCACTTTTGCGATATATTTTGCCAAACGTATTACTTGATGAGAGTAACCATATTCATTATCATACCAGACATATATCACAATTGTTTCTTCAGAAGTTATTGTTGCTTTGCTGTCAAAAATTGAGGGTGCAGTAGAACCAATAATATCAGAGGAGACCAACTCATTATCTAAAGAATATTTAATTTGCTCAACCAACTCTCCTTCTAAAGCATATTTTTTTAATATTGAATTTATACGCTCTTTTGAAACTTTTGTTCTTAACTGTAAATTTAGAATTGCCAGTGAACCATTGGGAACAGGAACTCTAATTGCATTTGATGTCAATTTACCTTTTAAAGCCGGTATGGCTTTTGAAACAGCAACACCAGCACCAGTTTCTGTAATTACCATATTTAGAGCTGCAGCTCTTCCTCTTCGGTATTTATGATGCATATTATCTACCAAATTTTGGTCATTCGTATAGGCGTGAATAGTTTCTATATGGCCTTTAAGAATTCCAAAATTTTCTTCTAGAACTTTTAAAACCGGAGTTATTGCATTTGTTGTACAAGATGCTGCTGAAAAGATATCTACAGTATCTGGATTGTATTGTTTGTGATTGACTCCATAAACAATATTTGGAACTCCTTTTCCTGGTGCCGTCAATAGAACTTTACTTACTCCTTTTGATTTTAAATGTCTACCAAGAGCAACATCATCTTTAAAAGCTCCTGTATTATCAATGATTAAAGCATCTATTATTCCGTATTTTGTATAATCAATATCTTCAGGATTATTTGCAGAAATCATGTGAACAGTTGTTCCGTTTATGGTTAAAGCCTGACGCTCTTTGTCTGTTTGTACAGTTCCTAAAAAATCTCCATGAACAGAATCTATACTTAACAAGGAGGCTCTTTTTGCCAAGACAGTTTGATTGATTTCATCACGAGTTACTATTGCTCTTAAACGCAACTGAGAACCTTTACCCATCTTAGTCATTAGTTCTCTTGCTAATAAACGACCTATTCTTCCGAATCCATATAAAACAACGTCTTTTGGTTGAATATCTTCTGATTCTGTTGCTCCTTTTAATTTATTCTTTACAAACTCGACTTTGCTTGCGCATTTTTTCAAACTTAAATGGCATTCATAGGCTAATTTACCAATATCTAATTTAGAGGAGGGTAAATCTATTTTTTGAATTGCTTTGGCGATATCTAGAGCACCTTGAATAGAAATTGGCTTACTTACAAATTCTTTTGCATAACCAATTAAGTTTAAAACTTCGCTAGCTCTTTTATCAACTAAAGAATTTCTAAAGAATACCAATTCTATAGATTTGTCATACCACAAATCATTCACAATAGTTATGAATTCTACAGCAGCTCTTCTGTTATGAGTTTGAATTAAAATTTCTTCTTCGTAATTTAAAATTATTGACATAATTATTATTTATTTAATTTTTACTACAAAAGTATTCTTTTATTTCAAATACGAAATCGATTTCGTAAAAAATTTCGTAAATAAAAAAAATCCTGATTGGTATCAGGATTTTAAATAAAAACAATATGTCTTTCTATCTAAAAGCGTAGCGTTCTTTTTCTCCGTTTAAATTTATGACCTCAATATAAATAGGATTCCCATTAACATACGATGCATCTATTGTTTTGGCAGCATCATTAGCATTTAAAACTGATTTTTTATTAATCTTCGTAATTATATACCCTTCTTTAACCCCATAATAATCTAAATTTCCATTATTATTTCTAACAATCTTTGCACCTCCATCAATATTATATTTCTTCAACTCTTTTTTATTCAAATCTTTCAAGTAGATCTTTAAACTTCTAGAAACATATAAGTTTTTCCTACCTAGTTTAACTGTTTTAGTTAGAGACTGACCAGCTCTATCTACAATAACATCTACAAAATCTCCGGGTCTTTTTGCAATTAACTGTCCTCTTAGTTCTGAAAATTTAGAAATTTTTACATTATTTATTTTTTTAATAACATCATCGGATTTTAATCCCGCTTTTTTTGCACCACCATCATCGCTTACTGAAGCAATTTTCACACCATCTATATCAGCATCTCTTTGATCTATATTGATACCTAAAATAGCTTCTTGCACAGCACCAAACTCTAATAAGTCATCTATAATTTTTTTAGCAATATTAGAGGGAACTGCGAATGAATACCCTACAAAAGAGCCTGTTTTTGATGAAATAGCCGTATTGATACCAACCAATTCACCACGAGTATTAACTAATGCCCCTCCACTATTCCCTGGATTAACAGCTGCATCAGTTTGAATAAAGGACTCTATGTTTCCGTTACCTTCTAAGTCTCTTCCTTTGGCGCTTACAATACCCGCTGTGACTGTTGAAGTAAGATTATAGGGGTTTCCTACAGCTAAAACCCATTCTCCGATTTTAATCGTATCAGAATTTGCAAATGGAATATATGGCAAAGCTATCTTCGCATCAATTTTTAGCAGTGCAATATCATTTTCTTTGTCAGTACCGACTAATTCAGCTTTGTACTTTTTTCTATTGTTTAAAGTGATTTCAATTTCTGAAGCTCCAGCAATAACATGGTTATTGGTAACAATATAACCATCTTGAGAAATAACAACTCCGCTTCCTGTACCGACTTGTTCATATTTTTTCTTTCCATTTCCATTACCAAAAAAAATATCTATTGGATTTACCTGAGTTCTAACGGATGTATTTTTAACGTGAACAACTGAGTTTACCGTATTTTCTGCAGCAACAGTAAAATCTACAGAGCTACTAATTGAATTGGCTTTATTGTGGACTACAGGATTGTAGTTTGTGGTAATCGTTTTTATAGGATGAGAAATTGATCTTTGTGTTACTGAACCAGTAGTAAATAATAATTTATAACCGCCCAAAGTTAAAGCTCCTCCCAAGAAAGCCATTCCCAATAGTCCCAAAAATTTCTTCATAATATTTAACTTTTATACTATCAAATATACAATTTTAACAATCTAAAAAAATTTGTTTAACTTGTTATTAACTCACTTTAACCACTTTTTAACAATCGATAATTCTTCATTAAATACCTATATTTGTTCCAATGAAATTAGATTTTTACAAATACCAAGGAACCGGAAATGATTTTGTGATGATAGACAATAGATCAAAGTCCTTCCCAAAAGAGAACACCAATATAATACCAAAACTCTGTGACAGGCATTTTGGTATTGGAGCAGACGGCGTTATTTTAATTGAAAATGATACAGGTTTTGATTTTAAAATGATTTATTTCAATGCTGATGGAAGTCAGACTTTCTGCGGTAATGGAGGCAGATGTGCAGTTGCTTTTGCAAAAGAATTAAAAATTATAAATTCTAAAACTAATTTTAGTGCTTTTGACGGAGCGCATTTTGCTACCATTGAAAAAGATATTATTTCTTTAAAAATGAAAGATGTAGATGAAATTTTAGTTCATGAGAATTCAATTTTTGCCAATACCGGTACGCAGCATCATGTTGAATTGGTGGATGATTTAGATAATTTTCCTGTTTTTAAAAAAGGGAAGAAAATCAGATATTCATATGATGATCCTGGAAGTAATGTTAATTTTGTTCAGCAAATTAGTCCTTCTACTTTTAGAGTAAGGACCTATGAAAAAGGTGTGGAAGATGAAACATTAGCCTGCGGAACTGGTGTTACAGCTGTGGCAATAGCAATGCACAAAACAAAAAAAACAGACCACAATTTAATTTCATTACCCGTTGAAGGTGGAAATTTAGAGGTTTCATTTACAGAAAAAAATGGAGTTTATAAAAATGTGTTCTTAAAAGGGTCTGCACTATTAGTTTTTAAAGGTAATACTTCAATTTAATGCAAACACTTAAAGGTCCCCTTTTAAAACTAAGAACTCTTGAACCAGAAGATTTAGAGTTTCTATATCAAATAGAAAACGATGAATCTTTCTGGGAAATAAGTCATACTCAAAAACCTTTCTCTAAATATATTTTAAAAAGATATATAGAAAATGGGCATCTAGATATTTTTGAAGCAAAACAACTGCGCTTAATAATTGAAGAAAAGTCTACAAGAAAGCAAATAGGAATGATTGACTTATTTGATTTTAATCCCCAACATAAAAGAGCAGGAATTGGTCTATTGATTCATCCTGATTTTCAACACAATGGATTTGCTTCTGAAGCCTTATCACTTTTAATTAAGTATTCTTTTTCGCACCTAAATTTACACCAATTATTCGCAAATATCACCTCAGATAATACTAAAAGCATGTCGCTTTTTAAGAAATATAATTTTGAAAAAGTAGGGATTAAAAAAGATTGGATTTTGTCAGAAGGAAGCTTTAAAAATGAAGTTTTATTTCAGTTGATAAAAGACTAATTTTGTTTTTCATTAAAATTAAAACAATTGCAAAAAAAAAGAACATACATCTTCGCTAGTTTTCTTCTACTTAGTGGAATTTTAGGATACAATTATTACCAAAAGATCTTTGGAAAAGCAATTATAAGAGAAACTGTTCTTTTTGTTTATTCTTCTGACACTTTGTTAGATATTAAAAATAAAATTTCTGAATTTTCATCTAAAAATGATGCTTTTCTGATGGTTGCAGCAAAAAAAGGTTTCTCTAAACCCAGGATTGGTAGATATCTTTTAAAAGAAGATATGTCTAATAATGATCTTATAAACTTATTAAGAAGTGGTAATCAAGCTCCAATAAAGTTGTCTTTTAACAATCAAGATACTCTAGAAAAATTAGCAGGTAGAGTTGCTCAACAACTAGAAACAGATTCTATTTCTTTGTTAAATTCTTTTACAGACAGTACTTTTTTGTCGAAAAACAATTTGACGGAAGCATCGGTTCTTCAAATTTTTATTCCGAATAGTTATGAATTTTATTGGAACACTTCTCCGAAAAAATTTAGAGATAAAATGTTAAGAGAATACAATCTCTTTTGGAACTCCAGTAGATTAAAAAAAGCTGTAGCCTTAAATTTATCTAAATCAGAAATTATTACTTTGGCTTCGATAGTGCAAAAAGAGACAGCAAAGATAATAGAAAGACCAATTGTAGCGGGTCTGTATTTGAATAGATTAAAAAAAGGATGGCCGTTACAAGCAGACCCAACGATTATTTATTGTATAAGAAAAAATAAAGGTCAGGATTTTGTTGTAAAAAGGGTACTAACTGCTGATTTAGAAATTAAATCACCCTATAATACTTACAAGAATAAAGGGCTGCCTCCTAGTCTAATTTCAATGCCCGATATCTCTGCAATTGATGGCGTTTTAAATGCACAAAAGCATTCCTATTTTTACATGTGTGCAAATATTGATAAATTAGGATATCATACTTTTGCAAGATCGCTTAAACAACATAATAGAAATGCAGCCAAATATCATAAATGGCTGAATAAACAACGTATTAATAGGTAATGCTCAAAAGATTTTTCTTTCACTTTTGTTTTAATTTCTAAGTCTTTTTTTGCTCTAAATTGATCCTTTTGTAAAAAATCGGATACTTTAAGTGCCAAAAGTAGAAATACAATTATTATTGAAAGTCTTATGGCTAAGAGTGCTTTAATTGCCCTTAACGAAATTGGACAAAGGATACACACATTCTAAATTTCAATTAAAAAACTCTCTTTTCTGTTATTAATTTTGTAAAAATTCCTGCTACCACATTAAAAATTAATACGAAAAGAGGAAATAAGGTACATTATCTGTATTTTTATTGAAATTTAACATATTGACAGTCACTATATTTAAATATTGAATATACTTTTGTAACCGCAAAACAGAAAGATTGAATTTATCAAAAAGTTTCTATTTATAAGTATTGTATTTTTAGGATTTATCAACGCAACCTCTATTGATAAAAAAACAAATACAGATAACAAAATTACAATTCCTAAATTTAGAGAGTATAATATACCCTATTTACAAAAAGATTTTGTTGGGTTTAAAGAGGCTTTGGCTTTCAAAGAATCTCAAGGAAAGTATACCGCTG
>JAQWOW010000205.1 GCA_029245665.1 Polaribacter sp.
AGGAAAAGTTCTAGCACCAACATAAATTTTACGTTTTCTATAAACCACATACTTCTGTAAATAATAGGCCACCGCTTCAGACTGACAAAAATACTTCATTGAATCTGGCACTTTAAAACGCATTTCTTCTGCAATTCTAAAGAAATGATCTACAGCATTTCTACTTGTTAAAATGATAGCAGTAAAATTATTTAAATCAACTTTTTCTCCTCTTACTTCTTTTACCGTTATGCCTTCAATATGAATGAAAGGCCTAAAATCAATCTTAACTTTTTGTTTATCGGACAAGTCAAAATAAGGGGAGGTTTCTGTCTTTGGTTCTGGTTGAGATACTAAAATAGTTTTCACTTTCATAGGCATTCTTTTTCTAATTAAAAGATCAATTTAAAAAGTATAAATAGCGGTGCTATTTCGAACGCGCAAAGGTACAAAATAAAATAAAATAACTTATTAAAAATCAGCTTTTTATTACTTGCTAAATGTACTAAAAAACGAATCAGAAACATTAACATTGAAAAATAAATTAAAAAAACCGTATTTAGTTGCGAATATTGAGCTAAAACAAGGATTATCAGTAAAAAAAATGTAACAGAATACAGATAAATAGACTTAGAAACTAAAAAGAATTTTACCTGCTTTTTGATAATAAATAAAAGGGAAAGTGAAAATTCTAGCATCCATTTAATTAAAAAATAAGAAACAACACCTCCAAAGACCTTGAAATAAGTGTAGAACCCGGATGCTTCGAAGAAAGCATAATACAAACCAATATCATAGAATAATAATGATAAAACTAACATCGAAAAAATAAAAATCACACTCTGAAAAAGATTGAAAAAAGTACTGTTATCCTCTACTTCTTTTTGAATAAAACCAGGGTGTAATAAAGACGATACATTTCCTTTTAATTTTGGAGCACTTATGCCTTTCAACAGAAAAACACAGGCAAGCAAAAATGCAAATAAAAGGGTAATCCAATTAGTGTTAATTACAGTTTTTTCTATTGCTTGCACGTTTATTTGTTTTGATAAGATTAACACAAAATTACTAATTAAATAATGTATATTTGTCTTCTTACCACATGAAAATTAATTTATGTCAGATGCGTTAGTCATTATTCCTACCTACAACGAAAAAGAAAACATAGAAGGTATCATCAGAGCTACTTTCAATGAAAAAAAAGAGTTTCATATTTTGGTTGTCGATGACAACTCCCCTGATGGAACCTCAAAAATAGTAGAAGCCTTAATTTTAGAGTTCCCTGATCGTCTTTTTTTAGAAAAAAGAGAGGGTAAAAGCGGTTTAGGAATTGCCTATATCCATGGTTTTAAATGGGCAATTGCAAAAAAATATGATTATATTATAGAAATGGACGCGGATTTTTCTCACAATCCAAAAGATTTGATTCGATTATACAGTGCTTGCAAAAATGAAGGCGGAGATGTTTCTGTTGGCTCTAGATACGTGAACAATCAAGTAAACGTTGTCAATTGGGATATAAAAAGATTATTGCTTTCATACTTTGCTTCTAAATATGTACGCTTCATAACTAGAATTCCTCTTTTTGATACAACTGCAGGTTTTGTATGTTGGAAAAGAGAAGTACTAGAAACGATAGAATTAGAAAAAATAAAATTTGTCGGATACGCTTTTCAAATAGAAATGAAATTTAAAGCATGGAAACATGGTTTTAATATCAAGGAAGTATCTGTGGTTTTTACAGATAGAGTTATTGGAACTTCTAAAATGAGTAAAAATATAGTTTCTGAAGCCTTATTCGGAGTGATAAAGATGAAATTAAAAGGGTTGACAAAATAGATTCTTATGAGTGAACTCTATATTCGATCAGCTACTTTAGATGATCTTGAAACACTGTTAGAATTTGAACAGGGTGTTATAAAAGCAGAAAGACCCTTAGATCCTTTTTTAAATAAAGGCCCTCTGTTTTATTACAATATTCCTGAAATGATTATGAGCAAACATATTCATTTAATAGTTGCCGTCTCGAAGAAGGAATTAGTGGCCTCTGGTTATATAAGAATAGAAAACTCTAAGCATTATCATAAAAACCCTCAACATGGATATATTGGTTTTATGTATGTGAAGAAACAGTTCCGAGGACAAAAAATTAGTGGATTAATTTTAAAAACCTTAAAAATTTGGGCAAAGGGAAAAAACCTCAAAGAGTTAAGATTAGATGTGTATGACAATAATATTACGGCAATGAAAGCATATGAACGTTTCGGGTTTACAAAGAGTTTAGTTAATATGAGAATAGATATTTAAAAAAAATGGCGAAATTAACATTAATAAAAAATGCAAAAATAGTAAATGAGAACACCACTTTTTTAGGAGATGTACTTATTGAAAACGAAATTATAAAAGAAATATCATCAGACATAAAAGCAACAGAAAACACACAACTAATTGACGCAAAAGGGGCTTATTTAATTCCTGGTTTTATTGATGATCAAGTACATTTTAGAGAACCCGGTTTAACACACAAAGCAAATATTGCTTCGGAAAGTAAAGCTGCTATC